>DAOQGS010000358.1:0-4264 GCA_035338675.1 Cellvibrionaceae bacterium | reverse complement strand
GATGCTGGCGGCTATGTCCTGGTTGGTTTGGTTGCGCACGGCGCTGCGTAAATTGGCTTCACTGAAACCTGCGCCATCGAGCAGTAATTTAATTTCTTTGAGCTGCTGGCGGGTGAGGTCGCGGGGTTTGTTGACCACCACGGAAAGAGCAGCACTTTGGTTGAGTTGGTTTTTTATAAAGTGAGCAAAGTTTTGTAAATAATCCTCGGGTTTTTCGTGGGGGCCGAAACTCTGACTGCGCTCGCGAATTTCATCCTCATGCTGGGAAATTACCGGTTGATATTCACTGCCCAGCAGGGTTGCTACCTGGCTTATTTGGTTTAACAGCCCGTTATGCTGGCTAATAAATGCCGCCGCTTGCTGGGGGCCTAGGCTGTGTAAATGCTGGTGCAAGGTTTTAGGCTCTACACCCCATAGGCCGTGTAATTCCGCCAGTTTATTTTTTAGCTCCGGTTTAAATTCGGCTTTTTTCTCGGCTTTGCGCAAAACCCGCATCACCTTTTGGCTTAATTGGCTAAGCACCATATGGGCATGGCTTTCGCCCGGTTGCTCACCCGGTGCATTCAGGGCTTTTTCTAACTGTTGCGGGTCGGTGAGTTCTGCCACCAATTGTTCAAGGGTAATGTTCGGGTCTTTCACCAGGGGCTTCATGGTGTTTACGGCGGCCAGGGTGGCGTAGATGTCCACTGGGTCGTAAATGCGGAAAACGGTTTTACCTATTTCATCGCAGCGGCGGGTGGCGCGGCCGATCATCTGCTCGTACAAAATGCGCGATTTAACCCGGCGCATAAAGACCAGATTACAAATTTTGGGAACGTCTATACCGGTGGTGAGCAAATCCACGGTAATGGCGATATTCGGGTAGCGCTCGTTTTTAAATTGTTTTATCAGTTGGCCCACTTTATCGCTTTGGCCGGTTATTTTGGCTACGGCCGCTTGGTTATATTTGCCGTTGTACATATCTTTAAAGGCATCATCCAGCAGGCGTTTAACCATGTCCGCGTGCAGGTCCGTGGCGCAGAAGATTAGAGTTTTTTCCTCGCCAAAGGGATCTAATTCTTGGACCAATTGCTCGCAGATAACTTTATTAAAATTCTCGTTAATGACCCGGCGGTTAAAAGCGTCCACATCGAAATTTAATTCGTCATCTAATTCGCTACTTAATACCTCACCGGTTTGGGTATCAATGGAGCTGACGGTTTCGCCTTTGGCAAAGTGAATGCCGTTTTGGGTAAGTAGGGTTTCGTAGCGGATGGGTGGCTCGTGGTCAATTAACCAATCATCTGCCACCGCCTCGCGGTACGAATAAATAAATACTGGGTGGCCAAAAATATCGCTGGTATGTTTTGCCGGTGTGGCAGTTAAGCCCACTTTAAAAGCGTCGAAGTAATCCAACACTCGGCGGTAACTGGATAGGTATTGGCTGGCATCCCGGGTGGCTAGTTCCCCTTCGGTCATTTCTTGGTCCAGAGTGTAACCTCGGTGTGCTTCATCCACAATGATGCAGTCAAATTGATCCACCGGCGGCGGGTTATCGCTGGTAAAAATGCGCTTCACCATGGCTTGTACGGTGGCCACTTGTATACGGGTTGCCGCTTCTACCGCCATGTCGGCCATTTCCGCGATGACATAATTCTTTTTTAAGGTGAAGGCTTGTTCCAGTGGTACTTCATAAAACGAATCCAGCGCTTGTTGGCCCAGAGCGGTGCGGTCCACTAAAAATAAAATACGTTTAAAGCGCTCGGCTTTTAAAAATCGATACATTAAACCGATGATGGTGCGGGTTTTACCTGTGCCGGTGGCCATGGCCAATAATGCACTGCGCGCATCGCGCTCGAGGGTATCCTCCACGGCTAAAATGGCTTTTTGTTGGTACTCGCGCAGCTTTAAATATCCGAATGGCTCGGCTTTAAGCTTTTTCTCGGCGTCTTCTTTGCTGCGTTTGAGTAAATCAATTAATCCTGCCGGGGTGTGAAAACTTTGTAGCGCACGCTTGGTATTAGACGCATGGCGTACATCGCGAAACCAGGTGCCAGATTGCTCCGCCAATTGCGGCACATAGGGGCGGCCATTACACGAGTAAACAAACGGCACTTTATAGTGGCCGTCACTGGCGTCCGGCCAGGCAACGGTTTGCCCGGCCAATTCCCAAGCGCCAATTAACGGCGGTAATACACTTAAGCCCTGGCTGTAGCGTTCGGCCTGAGTAATTTTGCCGGCCACATTAATATTTTCTCTTTTAGCCTCAACCACTGCGATAGGCGTTAAGCCTGCAAACAAAACATAATCCGCCCGGCCTTTTTCACTTTTATAAAGGGTGGGCCATTCGGCAATGGCGATATTTTTGCGCTCTTCCGGGCGGGTACCATTTTTGTAGGTGAGCTGTTCACTATCGGCCTGCCAGCCTGCGGCGGTTAAATCGGCGTCGATAAGAATGCGGGTTAGAGCTTCGTCCAGCACAATTTGTGCTGTGGCCGCCTGGGTATTTTGGTTAAGCGTGTGTAACTGTGTGGCCTGGTGTTTTTCATCCAGCGCAGCTATTTGTGCCTGCAGGTTTTTGATTTTAGTTTCATAGTCTTGCCGCTGTTGTGCCAGGGCTTTTTCGTGGCTGGCTGCTTGCTGCGCCAGAGTACGTGCCTCTTCATCCATGGCAATGGCCAGCGCTTCGTATTCGTCTTTTTCCCGGCGAATTAATTCGGTAAGGGTCTGGTTGGAACCTAAATCTTGATTGGCTTGTTGCAGATCATTTTTAAGCTGAGCGATTTGTGTTTGTAATTTACGTAGTTGTTCGCTGGGGTCAGTAGGGGGTACAAACGGGCCGGGTTTAAATTGTGTGCCGACTTTACCAAATGCTTGATGGAACCAAATAGCTAGCTTGCGCGCAACTATAAGGCCGCTGATGGCCTCTTTGTGTTGGGTTTTAAATTGGTGGGTGGCCTTATTACCCTCAACGCGCAGGATATGGAATAAATCGCGCACGGTTGCATCAAGCTTGAGTTCCCTGCCAATTTTATACAGCAGGTCCGCTTGTGTGGTTTGTTCATCAAATTCAACCCCGCTCAGCGCGGCGATATGTTGGGCCAGGGCTTCGCCAAGCTGGCGCAATTTTATTAGAGTGGTATTGGGGTCTGAGGCAAATGCGCGCTCGGCTGCCTGGGCCAGTTCCACCAATAATGGATCGTGCTCGGCCAGAAAGCTGAAATTACTGTTTGTGTTGGCAGTGCTCACGGATACGAAACTCCATGTTGTTCATGATGGATGCGCAGGGCCTATTAATTTTATTTAGGTGCTAGTGCTGCGGGCACGGTGCCGCCTGCAAGGAGAGGAGAGCTTATCACGATCAGTGTAAGCCGGGGGGAAGGGGGATTACGTTTATAATTGCGTAGCGCTGGGTGCTGAATGTGTGGGAATAAAACTGGACCCTTACGCTTACCCATTGGTTGGGTTTAAGCGTAAGAGTGGGTTGTCTGCGATGGTTAATTAGGGCGTAATGTTATTAATATCCACTAAATATGGCTTAATAGCCGCGTACCATTTTGTAGCCATGCGGGCATAGCCTGCGCTATTGGGGTGAACTTGATCTTGCAATTCACTGGTGGGGAAATCTTTATATTGGTCTACAAAGATAATATTTTTGCCCGCTTGAATTCGCGCATTTAATACAGCGGGGATTTTGGCGTTGTATTTGGGCACTTCTGCCGTGGCTAAAATCCCCAGTGGAATAATGTTTGAAACCGCTAATAAAGCATTGGGTTGTTTGGCGATGATGTGGTCGAGCAGGGTGGCTAAGCGTTTATCGGCATTGGCAGGGTCGGAGCCGTACATATCGTTGGTGCCAATATGCAGCAAAATAATATTGGGGTTTACGCCGAGGGCATTTTTGTTTTGCACAATATCGTCGATTTGCGCAATGGTCCAACCGCTGTGGCCCTCGTGGGATTGCGGAAAGGCTACGCCATCTACAGTTGCCGGGCCATTTTTAGAGCCGCCCACAAACGTAATATCCATGCCGTCTTTCATGCTCAAGCGGAACAATTCAATGCGGTAACCACCGGCCACGGTAAGCCCATCGGTAATGGAATCACCCAGTGGCAGAATTTTGCAGGTTGCATTGGTTGGGCAGTATTTAGAAAGTGCACCGGATGATGAAGAACTGCTGGAGGAGCTGCTCGAAGATGAACTACTAGAGCTGGAACTGCTGGATGAACTGCGCCCGGAACTTGAGCTGGATGAACTGCTAGAACTTGAACTGCTTGATGAGCTT
>DAOQGS010000357.1:0-4268 GCA_035338675.1 Cellvibrionaceae bacterium | reverse complement strand
CCCTCTTTTTGACGGTCTGCACTAACCTGTAGTCACCACTGCTACACCGCGAATCAATTCTGCCGTATAGCTAATCCCCCAGAATTTGCCGCCAGTGCGGAAGAGGGTAAACAGATGTGCTGAGAGGGTAATAAGGTGTGTTGGACAGTTACAAAATATTTTTAATTGATATTGTCGGAAAAGTAATCTGAACAGTTCCGGTTGCACTCTGTCCGCACTTAATAAAGCAGCAGATTATTCACGCAACTAATCTTCACATCTTTTAATGCTTACTATCAGGCGGCAAATTTAACGAGAAATTTACCCAGTGGTATTTTTCTTTGCGGAAGGGGTATCGAGCGCTTGCAGCACTAAACCATCGCCTATTGGTTTCGCAAACACGACTTGCTGCATAAAACGGTGCTTAACAACTAGGGATAACTAAACCGCTTCACAAAATTCAATTCCCCCGCCGCCCGCATGGGCACCAGGGTGGTTTCGATTTTTTCATCGGCAGTGCCTTCGTGGGTAATCAGTGTCACGCGGGCGCTGGTTATCGGTTGGGCGTCCTCGTCGGTGCTGCCGCCGTAATAGTTCACGTATACCAAATACTGGCCGGGCAGGGGGCTGGGGCTTGCGAAGATTTCCGGGCCGAAGCCGGTGGTGACGTCCATATCCTGGGCGCCGCCGTTACTTAATACCCGGTTGCCGTACCAGGCGTGCTCCCCATCCGGGGTGATGACGTGCAGGTCTAGGTCTGTATTGTCCGAATCCCAGGACAACACAATGCGCAGCTGTGGGCGGGTTTCATTGCCCGCCTGTTGGTAAAACTGCACCCGTTTAGAGGCGCCGCTGGGGGCGCGCGCCTCCAGGCTGTTGCTGCCGGAGGTGAAAATGTAAGGGCGATCAAAGCTGCCGTCGGGGTTGCTGGACAGCGGCATGGCAACGCCATTTACCACTAGGGTGGCGGGCCCTGCGGTGTTTTTCGGCGTGGCAGCTATGGCACCGCGGATGCGGGCGGTGTCGGCCTGGCCTGCTGGCGTATTGACCGAGGCGGCGGGGTAGTTGACCTGTTGAGTGAATTGGCCGCCCTTCTCCACTTTGGGCCGCCAGCCATTGATGGGGGTTTTAAGCTCGGGGGCGGCATCCTGGGCGGGTTCGGCCGGGCCGCTGCTGGCGGCGCCGAGCGCAAGCAGGCTTAGGCTGGTGACCATAATTGCTTTGAGATAGTGATTAGTCATGGCTTAGCTCCTGGCCCAGCAACAGGCGGCGGGCGAGTTGTTCGATGTAGGTTTCATCCTGGCCGCTGGGGTAATCGGCAAAGGCCAGGTGTAGGTATTCGTGGGTGATGTCCAGGCGCTGCTGCAAGCTGTAGTGGCCGCGGGCAAAGATGCGGTTGCGGGCCGTATCATTGAATGGATTGCCACTGGGCAACTGGCACAGTTGCGGCAATGGCGGCGGCGCAAAACCCGGCTCGCTTAGCAAGGCGGCCCGCCATTTGGGGATTTGCCCGGCCAGCCAAGCGCGCGCTTGCGGCAGGGGCTGGCAGAGGCTGGTGCTGCTGTATTCACTCGTCAGATCGTTTTGCGGGAAGGCGAGATTTAAAATCTCGTAGAAGCTGAACCCCTGCTGGGCCTGCTGCACGGCGGTTTTCCAGACCAGGCGGTTGGAGCCTGGCTGGTCCAGGTGGTAGCGCACACTGGCGCCGCTGCTGATCAGATCCGCCGTCCAATCGGCTATGGCGCGGGTTTTGGCTGTGGCTGGGCTCGGGCTGACCCGCTGGGTTTGGCTGCTGTCGTCGATTTGCCAACACTCCCCCTGGCCATCACCTGTGCCCCTGGGATCCGGCGCGCGGCGGGCGTTTTGTATCAGGTAGGTGCGGGCGGCTATGGCCAGGGCCTTGGCTGCCTCCACAGGCTGCGCTGCCGCTTCGCGCTCAAGGACGCGGGCTATGTACTCCGCTTGGGTTAGATCAGCCGTGAGTTGCGGTTGGCCGGTATCGGTTGTGCCCAGGCGCGTCTCCCCATGACTGGTAAAAGTGAGGGCAGTACCCTTCACAAATTCCACCCGGAATTGCCCCTGCAACGGCCCAGCTTTAGCGGTTTGGCCCTGGGCATCCAACACAGTTTTGATGGGGTAGGCGGCGAACAGTTGTACCTGTACACAACTTGTGTCGTGGATGGGCGGTGGGTTGGGCAGGTGCGTGTTAAGGGCCGCCCCATAACGGCTTAACACCTGGGCGCTAGTGCCCTCGGCCTGGGCCCAGAGGACAGTGCCATCGGCCAGCCAGCCGGCAAAACCGCCGATGGGATTGGCCGCTTCATCCCGCCAGCTCCAGGTTTTAATTCTTAAGCGGGAGCCGACTCTGGCTGCATGGGGCTTGCCCTGGGGGCTTAATAACACCTGCAGCAAGGCGCGCTTGGCCTGCTCTTGAGCGGGCAGTTGGGCTAGGGAATTAAGCAGCTCCGCTAGCGGTACCTGCTGGTCGGGGGTTAGGTGGCCCAGATCCAGTAGCGCCTGGGGCAGGCCTCGGCTCTGCCAATAGGTGCGCCAGTGTGCGGCATCCAGGTTTAAGCGGCTGGGGCTGAAGTAGAGGCCGCAGCTTTTGGCCAGGGCCAGATCCCGCCCCACTTGTTCGCCCTTGGCGCTGCAGCAATAGGCCTCCTCCGGGTTGTTACCCTGGCAGGTGTAGGGGGTTTCTGCGTTGGCTGCGCTGGCGCCTGCGCCGCTGTCCGCCAGATAGGCGTACACCCAGAGTTTCCACAGGCTGCCCAAGGGCACCTGTTGGTTTTGGGGCAGGGGTTGTCGGCTTGCCCGGCCGGAGCTGGCCAGCTGCCAATAGGTGAGCTTGCCTTGCTGGGCGAGCACCAGATGCAATAGCCCAGGCTGGGCAAAGCCCTCGGGCTGAGCGAGGGCTTTGCCCAGTGGCAGGGCGGCAAGCAGCGCGCAGCAGGCCCCGGCAAACCAATACCTAAGGCGCCTTTTAAGCTCTACCGGCAAGGCTTAATTCACCTGCACGCGGCTGTACTTAGGCGCCTGCTCGTAATAGGCCCGCGCCGGGTTGTACATATCTTTTAACCGCGCCGGTGGCAGTTGGAAGCTGCCTTTCTGGCCAAAGCGCACCAGATGACGAATGCGCACCTCGCCACTCACCTGCTCTAAGGGCACGGCGTAACTGAGGGCGCCGTCCTCCGCCTGGGCCTTTTCCAACACCACTGCTTCGGTGGCGCCTGCGAATGTCACTTCAATGCCCCAGGTGGTGCGCTCCACATCGGCGCCGGGGGGCAGGGGTACTTCTAATAGGGCGTAGCGCAGGGGTTTTTTGCCGCTGTATTTCACTAGGATTTCATCCAGGTAGAGGGCGTTGGTGGCCAAGCTGCCATCGGCCACCGGCTGGGTGGCGAAGTTGAGGGCTTTATCGCCAGGGGTGAGTTTGTGCAGGCTGCGGCTGATGCTCAGGCTGGCATCCACTGCAGGCGGTGCCTCGGCGCTGATAAAGTTCACCACTGCAGGCACGGTCTCGGCGGGGGCGGTAGTCAGCTCTACGCTTGCAGGTAAGCCTTTGCCCGCCCAGCGCCAGGTGTCGCTGGCGGCTTTGCGTTTGTGGGCGCGCCAGTCACCGCTGAGGGTCACCAAGGGTGCTTTGGGGGAGGCTGCGGCGGCTTGATCCAGCCAGCTGAGGATCAGCGCCCGCTCCAAAGTCGCGTGCTCAGGGGCGAGCCGCGCCAGCAGGGCTTGGGCGGCATCTGGCTCATAGGGTTTGCGGTAGAGGGCAATGGCCTTGGCTATATTCAGCTCGCTTGCCGCCAGGGTGGCTAGGGCCTCAGGCAATGCCGCCTGGTGGGCGGCGCTGGTGGGCAGGTTCACCGCTTTGGCCAGGCCATCGGCGATTACTCGGGCTGCGGCGCGGCCAAGGGCGGAATCCGGCGCGGCCATGACCAGGCTTGCGCTGTCGTCCAGGGGCGCCTCTTGGCTAGGTTTGCTGGCACTTTGTTTATCCAAATCTTCCAGCAATCCCTTCAGCAGGGTGGGGATGGGCAGCTGCATACGGGCGGCAAAATCAATAATCAGCGCTCGTTTCAGCAGGCCCGCCTCCAAGCCCTTGCTGGCATATACATCTAGCACCCGCTGCCAGTGCTCCGGCGGCAGGCTGATGCCGCGCTCCATCTCCATGGCGTCCATCCCCGCCGCGCCGATGGCGCCGTAGGACACGGGGCGCGGACGCTGGCGCAGCGGCACCTGGATCAGGAGCACCACGTTGACCCCGCCGTCCTCGGACTTGCCCACCG
>DAOQGS010000356.1:0-4292 GCA_035338675.1 Cellvibrionaceae bacterium | reverse complement strand
ATGAAGCAGACATAGCCACCATCACCCGCGCCTTTGGTGATTTTGAAGTGATCAATGCCTATGGTTTAGATAAAGCAGCCGATGTAAAAAGCAATCGTGGTCGCCAATCTGCAACCCCAAAAGCGGAAGTTCCCAAAACCTTCGCCAGCAAAATATTCGCAACCCACGAGTTCGGTTATCGCCGCATTACCATCGAGCGGCCATTGCGCTTATCCGCACAATTCACGGCTGAAAAAATTGAAAGCCTGCGTTTCGCCAACGGCGCATTAAAGCCAGTGATGGAGTGGATTTATGGCCGCATCAGCGCCGTATGGACCGACGCCACCTACGGGCAGCTGAGCAAACATGAAGAAGCCATCCGTAGTAGAATCAAAAAAGACTTCCCAGACTTAAAAGAAAAACACATCAAAGAGGTACTGGATGCCGAAATCTGGCTCGCACAAAAAGCCCTTATGAAAAAAGCCCAACAACTGCGCACCGAAATTGGCGATGCACAGCACGACGATTTTAACGAGTTCGACAAAACCCTAACTCAAGCGCAAAAAACGCTGGGCATAAAGTTGGATGCCAAAGAGCTAAAACAATTGCTGGATGCAATCACTTGGAAAAATCCAGAAGCCGAACCCGTCATTAAAAAAGTGCTGAAAGAGAAAGCCAACCCGCAATACGGCAAATTCACCTACAAAGGCAAAGTCGTAGAATTTGAAACCGACGGCGACCTGCGCGATAACGAAAACGTACCGCTCAACCCTGCGCTATCCGTAAATGAAATCAACGAAGCCTACTTCCAAAATGAAGTGGCACCCCATGTGCCAGATGCTTGGATTAATGCAGATAAGCGCGATGAAAAAGATGGCGAAATAGGAATAGTCGGTTACGAAATTCCGTTTAACCGCCATTTTTATGTGTACCAACCGCCGCGCAATTTGGAAGAGATAGATGCGGATTTGGATAAGGTAACGGCGGATATTTTGGCGCTGTTACAAGAGGTGCATTCGTAATGGGGCGTTATCAGGCTTATCCAGAATATAAGGATTCTGGTGTGGAGTGGTTAGGGGCAGTCCCTCAGCATTGGAACATAAAGCGTGTCGGATCTATTTTTGAAGAAAGGCGTGAAAAAGTAAATGATGTTGATTTTCCGCCCCTGTCTGTGACTATGCAAGGTATAGTTCCTCAATTGGATAATGCTGCCAAAACCGATGCTGGTGATAATCGAAAATTGGTTATGGCTGGAGACTTTGTAATAAATAGTCGTTCTGATAGGAAAGGAGCATCCGGAATTTCATCTCTAACTGGTTCGGTGTCTTTAATCAGTATTGTGATGTCGCCGCGAAAATATAACTCGCAATTTTTTCACCATCTTTTTAGATGCCGAGCGTTTCAAGAAGAGTTCTATAGATACGGGAAGGGGATAGTTGCTGATTTATGGAGTACCAATTCATCTGAACTCAAGAATATATTGGTTCCTGATCTTCCGCAGGAAGAGGCAGATAGGATCGCCAACTTCCTCGATCACGAAACCGCAAAAATCGACACGCTGATCGAAAAGCAACAACAACTCATTCAACTCCTAAAAGAAAAACGCCAAGCCGTTATCAGCCACGCCGTCACCAAAGGCCTTAATCCTAATGCACCTATGAAAAATTCTGGGGTGGAATGGACAGACCAAGTTCCAAACCATTGGAAAGTGACTAAGTTACGTTACTACGCAGTGATATCGAATGGTGCAACACCAAATCGCGAAAACACAGCTTTTTGGGAAAATGGAAATATTGGATGGTTAAACAGTTCAAAAGTAAATGACCAGATAATAGAGTTTGCTGATCAGTTTATAACTGAGTTGGCAGTTTTAAAAACCAGTGTAAAAGCTGTAAGAGAAAACGATCTTGTTATGGCAATTACGGGCGAGGGGCAAACAAGAGGAAAGGTTGCTGTCTGTAAAATAGATGCCACAATTAACCAACATTTGGCATCTATATCAATAACAAATAATGTTCTATCGCACGAGTTTTTGTATATCTGGTTTGTTGCAAACTATGAACGAATTAGATATGAGTCGAACGGTGCTGGATCAACAAAGGGCGCGATTACATGTGGTGATATAGAGTCTTTTCCTGTTGTAATTCCGCCGGTTGGCGAACAATACGAAATTCTTGAGTTAATTAAAAAGGAAACGCTTAAGTTCGACCAATTGGAGGCTAAGGCAATTTCTGCGATTGACTTAATGCAGGAACGTCGCACAGCTTTAATCTCCGCCGCCGTCACTGGCAAAATCGATGTGCGCCACTGGCAAGCACCACAAAACTAAAATAGTAGAACTAAGGGAATCCAGATGTCAGAGAACAAGGTTCAGCTGTTTACCTCTGCCGATGGCGTGGTATCGCTGGAGGTATCGCTTGATCAAGAGACCACGTGGTTGAGTCTTGATCAGATGGTCTACCTATTTGAGCGCGATAAATCGGTTATTTCACGGCACCTACGCAATCTGTTTGCAGAGGGTGAGCTTGAGCGCCGTTCAGTTGTTGCAAAAAATGCAACAACTGCCGCTGACGGCAAAACCTACCAAGTGGATTACTACAATCTGGATGTCATTATCTCCGTGGGCTACCGCGTTAAATCGCAACGCGGTGTGCAATTCCGCCAGTGGGCAACCCGTGTGCTTAAGCAGCACTTGGTGCAAGGCTACACTATCAACCAAAAACGCCTTGCCGAGCGCGGGATTGAGTTCGAACAAGCCATTGCCCTGCTTTCCAAAACATTATCTAACCAACAATTGGTCGCGCCAGCAGGTGAAGCGGTACTTGGCGTAATCAGTGAATACGCGCGCTCATGGAGTTTACTCCAAGGTTATGACGAGCAAAGCCTTGCGGATATTGCCCAGCAGCAGCAAGGTATGATTGCGTTGGATTTTACCCATGCGCTTACCGCAATCGCTGAATTAAAACGCGAGTTAATGGCCAAAGGCGAAGCCACGGAATTATTTGCGCAACTGCGCGGCAATGGTTTGGAGTCGGCCATCGTCACCATTGAACAAGGTTTTGGCGAGGAATTCTTTTACCCCAATATCGCCAGCCGTGCGGCGCATTTGCTGTACTTCGTTATCAAAAACCATCCGCTGGCTGACGGTAATAAACGCACTGGCTCGTTTTTGTTTTTGTGGTACTTGCAAATCAATCAGCACCTATTAGCCAAACCAGTCGCACAACTGATTAACGACAACACGCTAGTCGCTTTGGCCTTACTGGTGGCCGAAAGCCTGCCGGATCAAAAAGAGTTAATGATCCGCTTGGTTGAGCATTTTATTTTGTTGAAATAAAACGAAACATTACAGATTACAGAAGGATTCAACATGTCAGACCAATCCACCGAGCGCGTATTTCAAAACGACATTATTCAACAAATGCTCGCTAACGGCTGGCAGTTGGGTTCGGCTGAAAAATACAACCGCGAACTCGCGTTGTACCCTGAAGACTTAATAGGTTTTGTGCAGCAGACCCAAGATGCGCAATGGCAAAAATACAAAGCCCTTTACCCGCACAATGCTGAACAAAAATTATTGGAGCTGGTGGGCGCGCAACTGAATAAAGCCGACCCCAACGCTACCCATAAGGATGCCCGCACCTTTGGCACGCTCGGTGTACTGCGCCATGAACTGCGCGACCGCAATGTGCGTTTTAACCTCTGCCAATTTAAACCCGAGCATGATTTAAACCCAGACACCCTTGCGCGCTACCACCAAAACAAACTGCGCATAGTGCAAGAGCTGGTGTATAGCCCTTGGGCAACGGATGCGGAACTGGCTGAAACGGGCACCAAAGCAAAAGCGTGGCGAATTGATTTGGTATTGTTTGTAAATGGTTTACCCATTGCCACGCTGGAATTGAAATCTGAATTCAAACAAGCGGTAGACAATGCCATTAAACAATATCGCACCACCCGTTTCCCTATTTGCCCCACCACCAAAAAACCAGAACCGCTGTTAACCTTTAAGCGCGGCGCCATTGTGCATTTTGCCGTAAGCCAATATCAGGTTTACATGGCCACACAACTAAACGGTGCCACAACCTACTTTTTGCCCTTTAACAAAGGCACAAAAGAAGGCGCAGCGGGTAACGATGTGCCCGAAGATGTTAATCGCTACGCTACGGATTACCTCTGGAATGAAGTCTTATTGCCAGAGAATATTTTAAATATCCTCGCCAGATTTGTGCATTTACACATTGAGGAAAAAGAAGACTGGGAAGGCCGTAAATACAAAAAAGAAAGCATGATCTTCCCGCGTTACCACCAGT
>DAOQGS010000355.1:0-4294 GCA_035338675.1 Cellvibrionaceae bacterium | reverse complement strand
CGGTTAGAAAATCCCCACTCATTATCGTACCAAGCAAGCACCTTAACTTGAGTACCGCCGATAACGCGTGTTTGCGTGGCATCGAACACGGACGAAGCTGATGAGTGATTAAAATCGTGGGATACCAAAGGCAATTTATTAATTTGCAAAACACCTTCAAAGCGCGATGCGGCGGCTGCGGCTACTACAGCGTTAACTTCTTCCACAGTCGTGGGGCGCGCTGATTGGAAGGTTAAATCCAGCAGCGAAACGTTAATAGTGGGAACACGCACGGCTAAGCCGTCTAACTTGCCTGCAAGGGCGGGGATCACCAAGCCAATGGCGGCTGCAGCGCCGGTTTTGGTTGGAATGATGGAGTGACCAGCGGCGCGAGCTCGGTACATATCAGAGTGATAGGCATCTGTGATGTTTTGGTCGTTGGTAAAGGAGTGCACCGTATTGACCAAACCAGAGACAATGCCTATGCCATCATGCAACGCGGCGGCAACGGGTGCCAAACAGTTGGTGGTGCAGGATGCGTTGGAGAGGATTGTGTGCTCTGGGGTGATTTTGTCGTGGTTAACGCCGTAGACCACGGTTAAATCGGCATTGGTGCCAGGCGCTGAAATTAATACGGTTTTGGCGCCCGCGTCTAAATGCAGGGCGGCCTTTTCACGGGCGGTGAATAGGCCGGTGCACTCAAATACGATGTCCACGCCCAGTTCGCCCCAAGGCAGTGCCGCAGGGTTTCGCTCTGCGATAATTTTGATGCTATCGCCGTTGACGGAGATGGCATCGTTAGTGTGGCTCACGTCAAAACCAAAGGTGCCGTGCACTGTGTCGTATTTGAGCAGATGGGCGTTAATTGCGGGTGAACCTAGGTCGTTGATGGCGACGATTTGAATAGAATCGTGCAAGTTTCTTTCATACAGTGCGCGCAATACGTTGCGGCCAATGCGTCCAAAACCGTTAATCGCTATACGAGGCATTTTAAATTCCTGCTTGGTCAAGTGAGGGGTATACACAGCAGACTGTGCACCGAATTGCTTTAAATGAGGTTCCGGTTTTTATGGCATACCTAGCGATGTAGGCACACCTTTGCGGGGGTGCATTACCGGTTCAAGAGGCCGTGGATTATGGGTAATCGCAGTTGAAAAAGCAACCGGCCAACCTCTACAATGCCCCGGTCTTAACCGTTGCACGCGCTCAATCGCTCTTATTCGGAAGCTTGCTCGGTCGCCGTGGCGTTTGGCCACCGACTGAATTGTCAAATTAGGCACTGAAGCAGTGGGCGCAGGTGCGAAGGAATAATACGCCTGGCTGAAACTTTGCAATAGGCTGGTACTTTTTAGGGTGCGCAAGGTTTTAAATGCGCTGTTGGTGTTGCCGCTTTAGCGTTATTCACGCTTGTCTAGACGCCTTGGCCTTTGTCCTTAGGTGGACAGTAATTTCTAAAGTGTTTGCCCGTGTCCACAGCCAATTTGGGCGCATACACATTTTTATAGGATGCTCTGATTAAGTCTGAATGCGTGAATATGTTGCACGCGCGCCGGTACGTCACTGTTGCGCCCCTGCAGATTTCTGCCTGCGAAAGCTGCAAAAAGTTCACACCTCCAGTCTAAACAGGGGCTCTTGTGGTACACAATTTTACGGTGTGAGCTTCTCTTCGCTGTTGAATTAATGCGGCGGCAATATGAGGGCGTTTTGCCTTAAATCCTTTCTTAAATTTAGGTAGGTGTTAGCATGAAAAATACAGATATTTTGATCGTCGGCGGTGATGGCGATTTGGCATTGCGCAAACTCTATCCCGCGCTGTATTACTTAAAATTGAATAACTGTATGCCTTCTAACACCCGTATTTTTGGTATGGCGCGCACGCCCAGCGAGCAGAGTGCATTTTTGGCTAAGGTGAAGGAATGGCTGATTAACTACAGCGCAGCTAATTTATTCAATGAAGAAACCTGGCTGGCCTTTAGTGAAAATCTCACCTTTGTCCAGGGCGACTCTACCAAGCCGGATGATTTAACGCGCATTAAAAACACCTATTTTGGCGACGACCACGAACTGATTATTTACCTGGCGGTGCCGCCTCTGATTTTTGGCAAAATCGCCACCTCCCTTGATGCCTGCGGCTTGGCTAAACCCTCCACCCGCATTGTGGTTGAAAAGCCACTGGGTGATTCTAAAGAATCATTTATGGCGATTAATGCCGAACTGGCGCGGGTATTTACCGAGAAACAATTGTTCCGTATCGATCACTACCTGGGCAAAGAATCTGTGCAAAACCTATTGGCGCTGCGCTTTGCCAATGATATTTTCGAGCCGATTTGGAATTCTAAACATATCGACAATATTCAAATTACTGTTACCGAAACCGTCGGCTGCGGCAACCGCTGGGATTTTTACGACGAAACCGGCGCTATGCGCGATATGATTCAGAACCACCTTTTGCAGGTGTTGTGTTTGGTGGCCATGGAGCCGCCCGCTGATTTGGATGCCGATAGTGTGCGCGGTGAAAAGTTAAAAGTGTTGCGCTGTTTAAAACCGATCACTGCTGAAAACATCACTCAACAAACCGTGCGCGGGCAATACGCCGCCGGTGAAATCGAAGGCAAAGCGGTGCCCGGTTATTTAGAAGAGGAAGAGGGTGGCCGCGAAAGTAATACCGAAACCTTTGTGGCTTTAAAAGCGGAAATCGCCAACTGGCGCTGGAGCGGCACCCCTATTTATATCCGCACCGGCAAGCGTTTAAGCCGCAGGCATTCAGAAATCGTTATCGAATTTAAACAAAACAACTCCAAATTATTTGCCAAGCAATTAACTGAGAATTGCGCCAACCAGTTGATTATCCATTTGCAGCCCGATGAAGGTATTCACATTCGCATGAAAAATAAACGTGCGGGTCTTGATACCAGTATGCAATTGGAAGATCGCTACATGGACTTATCCTTCTCGGATAATGCCAAGGCGAAAAAACACGATGCTTATACGCGTATGTTTTACGACGTGATTCGCAACGATCAAACCCTATTTGTTTCCGCCGGTGAAGTAGAAGCGGCCTGGGAGTGGGTGGATCAAATTTTTGCCGGTTGGAAATCGCAAAACCAAGCCGTAGTGCCCTATACATCAGGTTCGAATGGCCCTGATGCCGCATTTGAACTCTTGGCCAAAGATGGCCGCCGTTGGATTGACGGTTAATCGGAGGTTGTGTGAATAAAACAATTGAAGCTGTAACTGCGCGTATCGTTGCACGCAGCAAGCCCCGACGGGATGCTTATGTGGCCGCTATGAAGGCCACCATGGACAATAATCCGCCCAAAAAACGCTTATCCTGCGGCAATTTGGCCCACGCCTATGCCGCCTGTGGCAGCCAGGATAAAGACACTCTGCGTTTATTGCAGAGCGCCAATATCAGTATTACCACCGCGTTTAACGATATGTTATCGGCGCACCAGCCATTTGAATCCTACCCGAATATTATCAAAGCGGCCGCGCGGGCCATGGGCTCCACCGCCCAGGTTGCAGGCGGCGTGCCCGCCATGTGTGACGGTGTAACCCAAGGCCAGCCGGGCATGGAGATGAGCTTATTTAGCCGTGAGGTGGTGGCCATGGCCTGCGCTGTGGGCTTAAGCCACAACATGTTCGACGGCAATATGTTTTTGGGTGTGTGCGATAAAATTGTGCCCGGAATGGTGATTGGCGCTTTAAGTTTTGGCCATATCCCCGCCGTGTTTGTGCCCGCAGGCCCCATGCATTCGGGTATTTCCAATAAAGAAAAAGCCAAGGTGCGCCAGCAATATGCCGCCGGTGAAGTGGGCGAAGATAAATTATTGGAAGTGGAAACTAAAAGTTACCACAGCCCAGGTACCTGTACTTTCTACGGCACCGCCAATAGCAACCAAATGCTGGTGGAAATGTTAGGCGTGCAATTGCCGGGTGCTTCTTTTGTTAGCCCCGATTCTCCTTTACGTGAAGCCTTAACCCGCGCGGCGGTGGAAAAACTCATTTTATCTACGCAAGCGGCGGGTACTTATCGCCCCCTTTACGATGTAATTACTGAATATTCCATGGTGAATGCTGTGGTGGGATTATTAGCCACTGGCGGTTCTACCAATAATACGCTGCATTTAGTCGCCATGGCCCGCGCCGCAGGCATTGAATTAACCTGGGAGGACATGGATGAATTATCCCGCGCCACACCTCTGCTTGCGCGTATTTATCCCAATGGTGAGGGCGATGTAAACCAGTTCCACGCCGCGGGCGGTATGAGCTACCTGGTGCATGAATTGCGTCGCGGTGGTTTATTAAATGAAAA
>DAOQGS010000354.1:0-4336 GCA_035338675.1 Cellvibrionaceae bacterium | reverse complement strand
GGGTTTAACCATGGCGCAGGTGATTGCGCAGCATCGCAATGGTGGGGACTATTTACAGGCGATTAAGGGGGCTGGGGCGAAGTAAGTTCCCAACCCACTTCCCCCCCAAGCAACACCTCGTTCCCACGCTCCGCGTGGGAATGCAGACCAAAACTAAACATAAACACCGCACTCCAGGAACGCATAACAAACTCACCCTAAAAGGACTAACCCATGGGCAGAAGCCGTTACCATTTCACACATCCCGACCAACCCCACTTCCTCACCCTGACCGTCCTGCACTGGATTCCCATATTTACCCGGCCCGCAACGGTACAAATCCTCTTCGACTCATTCCAATTTCTAATCAATCAAGGCTTAACTCTCTACGCCTACGTCATTCTAGAAAATCATCTTCACTTAGTCGCCCAAAGCCCGCAATTAAACAAAGACATAGCCCGCTTTAAATCCTTCACCGCCCGCGCATTAATTGCGTACCTGCAAGAACACAACGTCAAAACTATCCTCGACCAACTCGCCTTCTACAAAAAAGCCCACAAATCAGACCGCCCATTACAATTCTGGCAAGAAGGCACACACCCAGAATTAATTCAAAATGAAGCCATGATGCGACAGAAAATTGAATACATTCACCACAACCCGGTTAAACGCGGTTATGTGGATATGGCGGAGCATTGGCGTTATTCTAGCGCCAGAAATTACGCTGGGCGGGAAGGCTTAATTCCGGTAAATAAAGCCTGGTAAGTATGCATTCCCACGCGGAGCGTGGGAACGAGAATGGTGATGGACGCTCCTACTCCCGCACAGGGCATAGCAGCACCGGAACACATACAACTGCCTCTTTGATGTTCTCCTCGTTCCCACGCTCCGCGTGGGAATGCATAGAGACTAAATAGGCCAGAATGCGCCTTGGCGGAACGAGCAGAAAACGCTGAACAAACAGAAACTCGGTGAACTGCCAAGCAGCACCGCAAAATAGCCAATAAAAATTTGAACTTAAATGTGCTTTTCACTGGAGGAGCCAATGCCTGAATATAAGAAGATTGTCGATAAGATTTGGTCTGCAAAAGCCGAAGCTTTTGAAACAGAACACGAGCCCTGGATTTACGCAAACCGGCTCAATATTTTTATTGGGCCAAACAACTCAGGGAAGAGCTTGTTTAATCGCGCGCTAATATCCAAAGAGTTTCAATGGGTTGACGAAACAGTTCCAAACAAGCTACTAAAAATGTTAGAGCTATATAAAATACACATTTCTCAACATCCTCGCAGCCGATTAATCTCACCAGCACCCACCCCTCCAGGCGCAGATATAATACAGGAACTAAAAAACGCGATTGAAAATTTATCAAGACCTGTCACAAAAGATCAATTCGACACTACAAAATTTCTGCTCGATCAACACACCAAGTTTCTCCTAAAAGAAATTAACCGAGATACTAGCTTTAGCGGTCCGCCCTATCGTGAGCTATATAATTCGATAATAAACGAACCTCAAGACATTTTTAAAATCCCTATGCGCCAGGAGCAAAGCTGGCACTACATACCTATTTTAAGAGGATTAAGACCACTAACCAACTCATTGGACAATCACTACAGTATGCGCACCCAAAAAGATTACTCAACCGACTGCAATACACATACGGGACTAGAATTATATGACTTAATCACTTCCCACTTACTTGGGGAGCCAGAAGAACGCGAAAAAGTGCGAAATTACGAAAAAATGCTATCCGAAAACTTCTTCAATTATGCTGAAGTATCATTAACACCTAAAATCAGAACCGATACCTTGCACGCAAAAATCGGCCATGAAAAACAAAGACCCATTTACCAATTGGGCGACGGTCTACAAACTGTCATTATAATTACTGCTGCTGCATTTTTTACCGAAAAACCGTCGCTATTCGCAATAGAAGAACCAGAGACACATTTGCACCCTGGCTTCCAGAGAAGACTTATAGAGGTTTTGCTCGACAAGACACCTCATCAATATTTTGTCACCACACACTCAAATCACCTCTTGGAACTAGCAGAGTGCCGCGATGAAATCAGTATCTTCCGCGTCAATAAAGAACCGGGCGAGCAGACTAAATTTAAGATCAGTGTTTGCGACCAGGACCGTGACCTATTGAGGGAACTCGGTGTAAACCCAGCGTCGGTGTACCTGGCAAACTGTACAATATGGGTTGAGGGAATAACTGATCGCTTATATATACAAGCATTCTTAGAACAATACAAAAAACACAACCCCGGGCAATACGACCATTGGATAGAAAACTATCATTACACGTTTGTAGAATACCAGGGAGCTGGCTTAGCCCATTGGGAATTTGCGGACGAGCAGAATCATGACCAAGAACAAATGCTCGCAACAATTACCACGCCCAATATTCTCGTTATTGCTGACGGAGACATTGAAACCAAAGGTAATAGGCAGGGAAAGCTAGAAAGTCAATTAGCAGAAAAACTCTATATCACACCAGGAAAAGAAATTGACAACTTAGTCCCGACTGAAGTTATAAAATCATTTGTAAAAGCACGAATTGACGGCATGATCAAAGATAACAAGGAAAATAAGGCAAAGATCCAAAGACACAATATAAAACCAGAAAATATCGATCGACTTCACAACCTATCAAACGAACAAAAAGGTATTGGCTGGCATATTGATAAACTTCTCTTTGGCAGAGACCCTACAGAGGATGAATATCGCCTCTTCTCAAAATTAGGCTCAGCCACAGGCACAATCAGGCAGAAAGTAGAGCTTTGCCGATACGCAACCGCCAAGATGCGAGCGGAAGAATGGGAGATGAGTGAGGAAATTAAAAAACTCTGTGAAATAATTTTCGAGCACATAGCAGAAAACAATACGACTGGTAGATAGGGTGAGCAACTCTTTGCCCGCCAATCGATAACACAATAAAATCCCAACCGTCGATAAAATCTCGGCCACCAAGGGTGGGCAAGCAAGCTTGCCCACCCTGCGAAATATGTGCATCAACCCCGCAACAACATCTCCACATTATGCCGATGGGTTTTAATCAACCGCGGGTTTTTCATATTACAGGTAAAAGTTAAAAAATCCCGCAACAGCACCCAATTAGGAAATCGGCAAGGTTGGCTTTTGATGAAGATGATATTGCCCGCGACCTGGGTCTTTTTGTAGTTAATAAAAAGATGATTATCCCCACTGCGCAACAGTTTACGCACTAGCGCTTTAAACTGCGGGGAAAACATTGGGTCCGAGAATTGGTAATCGCCGTAGGCATATTCACCATGGATAAAGTGAATAGACAAACAGGCAGTAATAACCTGCCATACGTTCATATCGGGAAAGGTTTCAGGGGTGATTTTAATAAGCGCCTGCCTGCGCCCGCAATAGGCCCAAAAAACCATATTGCCATCAAAAGAGCGCAATGGGCGCTCACAAAAATCATCGTGAATTAAATAGCGAACTGTTGCCTCAACCAGATGATTGTCGTACAGGCTGGAGCGGCCTCGTTTGAACCCACAAAAAAAACTGGCGCCCTTGATTAAAGAAGCTCCATGCAAGTCACGCGCGCCCTTATCATAATTAAGATAGTGCTCCACATGCATTTTGCGCTCTTTAAAGGCCAAATAAATAAAATATCCAAATACACTGCCGGAAATTAGATTGATGGCCTTGAGCGCGCGAACCTTGTCAAAACCAATCAGCTCTAGAAGCGCCAACTGACTTGTGCCATTTGGGCCGGTTCCACCTAAGGTCACACTTGATTCATGCAGCTGCCCACGGGCAAGAAATTGCTCGATCAAATAGCCCGCCGTTTCATAAGTGTGATTCATAGCATTGCTCCTTGCTGGCAATTAATCGGCCTTTGCTGCAGATACAATATGCAGATTAAATACCTTCTGCCGAAATAGCAGCAAAATAGCTTTTAAATACAGTTTAAATTCCCGCGTGTGCTTAGGGCTGGTCAATTGTTCCAAATAGCGCCTATTATTATTGATATTAGGAATCCACACCTGATCCATGGTGCGTTTATAGTGCTCAATAGGGATTTGTTTTATTTGGTCTAAATGAAAGCCTGCAGCATCTAATGCTGACAACATATCAACCAGTGTGCGGTAATGGCCGCTGTAGGCGTACATTTTGTTGACGTGCTGACTCAGCGGATCTTTGGCGTGTTTAAATTGCGAATGCGTAAAATGCAAATCCTTGTGCACCATACGACCGCCGGGCTTTAGCATACGCTTGCACTTGTTAAAAAATGCAGTTAAATCGGGTATGTGCACCATCACTTCATCAGTATAAATAGCATCAAACTGCGGTGTATCGGGCAAATGTTGCCAG
>DAOQGS010000353.1:0-4337 GCA_035338675.1 Cellvibrionaceae bacterium | reverse complement strand
TATTTCAACAGGCGGCTAGGACTTACCCATCAATTTATATCAACCCGCATTTACCTCGTTCTCCAGCAGGTAAGTTTTTTCCAGAAGGTAGTCGGGCAATACTCCCTACAAAAATTTGCTTAATTGTGGAGTTAGGCGATATACAAACCCTATATACAGTCCCAAATCGACAGGGCCAAAAGCTATCAAGCTTGCACAAACTGAACGTACGCCACCGCAAACCGGGCCATCAGCCGTCATTGTTATACGGGAATAACAACGTGAGATCACAACGCCAATTAGGTGAGTACTCACACAAGCCATCTAAGCTGCTGTTCAGCCGCGCCCAATCACCAAACTGCTTAAAAAAGGAACAACACCTCAATTCGGTGCCTTGGTTTTGCGGCAGAACTTCGTTTCCTCTAGAATCCCCGCCCTTAAATACAGTCTGGGCACAAGCCCACACGTTTATGCATAGGTGTCAGATGTCAGAATTACTTAAAGGATGCGATGAAAGTCTTCCTAAAGTATCAAATGGTTATATTGGAATGAGTGGTGTCCAAATCTCCCTATTCCTAGCAACGATTCTGGTCTTCACCTTCACTATATTGCTCAGCCTCCCCCATGAAACCGCTGACGAGGGTTTTCATACACCGCAAATCTGGGAGTTCTTTAGCGGTAATTACAAAATAGAAGCCTCACTCACAGTGCTACCGGTTTACCACGCCATTATTGCTGGTGTACTCAAAGCCGTGGGGCATTTTTCTATTCCATTTGCGCGCTTTGTCCACCTGTGTATCGCGTGCCTGGCACTGCCGGTGTTTTGGCAAATATGTCATGTTCTGCGCCACCAGGATAGCGATACCCGCATACTTCAATTTTTGTTATTCCCCATAATCCTGCCATTTTTTAGCCTTATTTACACCGATATCCCCGCGCTTTTGTTTGTGCTTCTAATGGTGCTGTACACCTTGAAAAAAAACTACTGGGCGGCGGCAGCCCTCGCATTGGTTGCGGTTTCAATGCGGCAAACTAATTTGATATGGATGGGTTTTTGCGGAGCAATCATCATTGGTGAGCACTGGCCTCATTTGTTTAATCGACGCTGGGATTCTTTCAAACACGAATTTATACCCTTGTTTTTAAAACTACTACCGTATGGATTAACGACCCTAGCGGCTGGATGCTTCTTCTATTTTAACGGCGGTGTAGCGGTGGGCGATTCCCACCAACATCAAATCTCCATCAACCTATCCAACGTCTACTTTTTCCTACTACTAAGTTTCGTATTTTTTCTGCCCTACAACCTTGCTTACACGCAAAAAATATTCGACATTCTCAAAGGAAAACCCAAAGTTTGGTACGGCATTGCCATGTGCTTTGTGGTATACATGGCTACATACTCCAATAGTCACCAATACAATTCCTTTGGGCTTTCCTTTTATTTGCGTAATGTGGTTTTACACTACACGGTGGAATTCCCCGCTGCCAAAGCCCTTACATTCCTGCCTATCTGCTGGAGCGCATTAACCTTCTATGTTTTGGCTAACGAAGGCAAGGTTAAATGGCGAATCTGGGTGCTCTATGCATTTATCATTATCTCAGTATTGCCCTTACCCTTAGTGGAGCAGCGCTATTACATAGTTGCGTTTGTAATGTTCCTCGCAATGAAACCCAGCACGCACCCGTTGGCTGACAGGTTCTGCCTCTTTATCTACCTACCTATCTCCGCTACGCTGCTTTATTTTATCTCGCAAGCCAAATTATTTTTATAAGGATCAGCCAGCTCATGAAGTTCTTTATACCCCCCCAGCTGCTGGCCGCCTTGAGTTTTCTACAATCTGACAAATGCAACGATTATGCGTACAGAGCAGTATTCATATTCTTTAGCCTATTTCTAATACTCCCTCTTTGGACTATCACCTATTTACCACTGGGCGATCTACCGGATCATGCAGGGCAGTTAAATGTAATTATGCACTACTCGGAATACGCCAATGAATATCGTATCAACTGGTTTACTCCCTATTTGGTTGGCTACAGCATTAGTCTATTTTTTGGCATTTTCTTCTCCGCCACAACGGCGTTGAAAATCACTTACTCTTTGGCGGTGCTCGCAGTCCCCATTGCAACTGCAAGCCTTCTGCGCAATTTACAACTCAACCGATACTGGGTTATCCCAAGCTTTGCCTGCGCTTTTAGCTTCTCGTTTTATTGGGGGTTTTTTAGCTACGTAGTAGCCACCCCGATAGCAATTGCCTTCTATGCTTTCTGCGTCAATTATGGCCGAACGAGCCAAAATATAAAAACCGCTGTGATTGCAGCCCTATTTTCAGCACTGCTGTTTTTCGCTCACGCCATGGCTTGGGCATTCTCCATGATGGTAGCGGCCTGCATTCTTTTTATTTACAACAATCTTAAAGAAACCAAACGTAAATTATTGCCATTTATTGCGCTGCTGCCTCTAGTTGCATATTGGGTTTCCATCAATGGAGCGACCCAGTCGCAACCCATCGAGAGCGGGCATTATATCGAGCATATAACAAGCAAACTTGGCAATGAAATAAACTATATCATTGAACAATTTAAAGACCGCACAGCAAAACACGAACACACCCAGAGAGCCAAAGAATTGTTGAGCTTTTCAATAGGCCGAATGCCTCTTTTGGATTTCGTGGCTCTTGCCCTGATACTAGTTTTCTGGCCAACCCTCATAGGCGCCAGGCTGACGCGAAATTGGAGGAGATGGCTGCCCCCGCTTTGTGCCGTCGGTGCGTTTATGGTGGTTCCATACTGGATTTTTGACACAGCTTACGTAAACCTGCGCTTTGCGGCCTTTTTAATCCCTCTGAGCGTGTTTTTATTTGAAGTAAATAAAACCCAAAGCCCCGTTGAACAATATGGCCCAGTCTCTTTCGCTGCGCGCTTTCTATTAGGGCTTTCTATTACTTACGTTCTTTTGGCAGGAAATTACCGAACAATCGCAAGTTTTAAATCTAATGATGACGATTTCAAAACCATTCTGAGCAAAATGGAGCCAAACAAAATTGTATTGGCCCTAATGTTCGATCAGGATTCGGCCCTAACGTTTGCGCCGCCTTATATGCATTTTGGTAGCTATTATCAAGCGGAAAAAGGCGGAGTTGTAATCGCCAGCTTCTCTCACGATCCTGTGGCACATAATGTGCCTGTACGTTACCAGGGCGCCCCCTGGCCCCTACCCGACACCTGGGATCCTAGCAAGTTTAATTGGCAACAACACCATGGCGATCAATATGACTATTTTCTAGTGCGCTCGAAAACACTTCGAGATAATCTCTTTTCAGCGGTTACAGGCAAGGTAACTCTTGAAGCAAAACAAGGTGATTGGCTGCTGTACAAGAACGATAAATCCCTTTAAAAACCTTAGCCCTAATGCGTTTTTCTAGAATGTTCATGAACAGGGCGCAGCCAAAGTGAAATGTGATTTCCAAATTGAGGCTCAACTCACATTGAGATACCGCACACTGATATAACGTATATACCATTAATTTAGGTGTGGCACTTACCACTCCATAAAAATTCCTGCTCAATATACATAGCCGTTTACATTTCGGCTGAGGATGGGTAAGAACAGGATTTTTTTAGAAAACAATAATGGGATTCTCCAAGGAAGCATCACCCCTGCGAACTCATTGTTAATTCTTTTGAACAAAGGAGTTTTTGCAGTTATGTTTGCAGCCAAGAACGAAAGAGACATTAGCATTTTTATAATTGCTATAGTTGCGATACTGTTTTTTCATGGCATTAACCTAGACGGACTCCCGGTAGGGCTGCATTCAGATGAGTCCTCTATAGGCATAAATGCCGCAGCCATCGCCAAAAACGGCACTGATGAACACGGCAATAGCTTTCCTATTTACTTCAAAGCGTTTGGAGAGTATAAGAATCCTATCTATATATACATGTGCGGCCTTTTGTTTAAGGTCTTCGGCGTTAGCGCCCAGGCTTTACGCACAACCAGCTGTTTATTTTTCGTATTAGGCTTTATACACTGCCTAATGCTTATTCGAAACTTATTTCCCAAAAATAGAACTGTTTTGTTTTTTGCAGCATTGAATTTTGGTTTCCTGCCTGTTCTGTTTGTACTTTCACGCATTTCCTTCGAAGTTATATCCCAATTCACCTTCACTGCCTGGATACTTTACGTTACATGGCAAATTATTGAATACAGCAACAACGATAAGAAACGGCAACTAACAGCTCTAGCCTTAGGCTTACTCATAGGGCTGTCTGTCTACTCCTACTCAACCGCTAGATTATTGTCAGCACTCTACTGTTTTAGCCTTGCAATAATCTTTTGTAATCGGCGAGATTTT
>DAOQGS010000352.1:0-4350 GCA_035338675.1 Cellvibrionaceae bacterium | reverse complement strand
TCCTAGTCAGTGCAGGAATTACCTCCAGCCACATTAAAAGATGCTGAATAGTTACAAAGTTTTTTCAGTAAATTACCGGCAACCGTATCACCCGCATGCGCAAGGTTAGAGTTTATTTAAACAGCCGCGCTGGAGCGAGCCGATAAAGTCGGCGCATTTGGGCAAGATCTCTCTCCGTGACACTTTCATACCATGTAATTCAACCGTCTACACGCCGAGCAAAGACAGTATATTGAGTGGCCACCCTGCGTTCAGCCGGATTTCGATTCATTATCCCGAAGCGTTAATCCATCTGCCCACTTTAGGTTTACACCAATTTATGCAGGCGGGGCTATGCACACAAAAATAGCAATCAATTACTAGCTGTGCGGAAGCAATGAATATCCATAAAGCAGCAACACGCACCAAGACACTAGTCGCGTTAGGCGCACTGGTGTTTTCTAGTTCAGCCTTTTGCGCACCCAACCTAATTACCAACGGCAGCTTTGAAGAACCGGCCCTACCCGCTGGCTCCGATTACTTAATTGCCCCAGTGGGCAGTGCATTTATTCCCGGCTGGTCGGTGGTTGGAATTGAAGGCAAAGACGTTGTAATTGTTGATTCCGCCTTTGATTTACCCGATGGCTCCGGCGTGCATTTTTGGGCTGCGGGCGGGTCACAGTGGATCGACCTAACCGGCGCTGGCGCCAACACCTTTGAAGGTGTGGCCCAGACATTAAATCTTGATCCCGGTTTATATAGCCTGGGCTTCTCGGTTGGAAACATCGTTACCAATATTGCCTTAGGCAAACAAAGCACCGTGTCACTGTGGATTAACGGCGCGCAGGTGAGTACGTTTACCAATTCGGCGGGCAATAGTACCGATGTGACTTGGCAGCCATTTACTTATACATTTACAGCTGCAGGGCTCACCACCCTTGAGTTTTATAATGGCGACTCGAAACGCGATACCCTCAGTGGCTTGGACGAAGTGTTCTTAACGGCCATTACTCCAGTGCCCGAACCCTCTGCCGCGAGTCTGATACTCGCCGGTTTAGCCTTGATGGGTTTTTGTTGCGGCAAACGCAGGGTTTAGCGGCTAAAAGTCCAGTCGGCAAGCGCCTCGAGCCTGAACACGACAAGGCGTTTATTTGTTCAACTTAGGGGGTGTCTTCTTGTGCGTGGGGCACCTCTTAGGTCGCTCTGACCATTCTTAGGGCGCCCACTTTGGGCGGTGAGAATCATTAGGCGGGTAGTAACACTGGATGTAACCGTCACCTGAACTCGGTTAACCCTTTGCAGCTTGCTAAGGCGTCCTCGCTTCGGCTCAACTGATGTTTATAAAAAAACGAAGCCCCAAATACTGTGTATTTAGGGCCAGCCGAATCGGATCAGTCATGTATCGCCACTTAGCTTATGAGTTTGCTTGATAGGCCATTCCGTTGGGGAGGTGCCAATTGTTCCGCTGCGGCAAGCAAACAGCCTAGCGGGCCCCGTGTGTTCCTGTTGTCTGGCTCCCAGTGTGTCCCTATGCGAAGTGCAGCCCAATCCCCAGTGCCTGCTGCATATTCCTACGCGGTTCCTGTGTGCTCCCTAAGCGCGTCCCTTTGGTGAATTCCCTTAGGTAGTGTCCTTGGTTTCTTATGTGTCCTTAAACCTGTTTCCACAGGATTGATCCTTCGGTGCTCCATTTAAACCCAGTCCCATCAGCCCTCATCCTGCTGCAATCCATAACGCCAATCCTTCTCGGCTCCCTGTATGCCCTCACTGCACGTGCTCGTGCTCCTTGATGCGGGGTTCCTCTCCACGCACTGCGCCTGGGCGCTTTATCCATTACCATGCTGTTGTATATCACTGTCCCTTGCGCTCTAATCCTTCGCTGCACTCCCAATTTTTATCCCGTCTCCAGTTCCTTTAGAGTCCTTTGCCCAATGGGGCTAATCCTTAAACCTGCATCCTTAGCCGTATTCCTTTTCTGTTTCCCTTATCTGTATATGCATTCCCTCAACAATCCTTTTGGCTGGCCTGGTTATGGGCCGGTCCTGTTTATGAGTTAGCACCGCCAACCTCTTCCATTCGCACTCCTTAAATTCGTCCTTTACGCCTATCCGTCTTTAATTCCTTTGTTTTCCCGTATGTCTCCTGCCAGTTCCATTATTCAATTCCCTGACAATCCGTCCCCCGCTCTTTTTCGGCCCCTGCGGCTAGTCCGTGCCGGTTTAGCATCCACTTAACAACCTAATAACTCTTTCCTTCCGTTTGCGGCTACGTCATTCCTTCGCGCCTCAACTTGAAGACAGTATGGTTCAAAATTACAGAGGCGTTTAGTCGCCACAAACGCTTCTTCGTGTGCGAAATTGTCCATAGTGGCGGCAGCAATTGACTGAAGAACTAGAGAAATCACCGCTTTGCAGCATTGCGACCAAAACGGACTTTTAAGCCCAAAGACCAGCCCGCCGCGACAGGCGGCCAAGCCGCCAGATGAATGGAAATAACTTTATTTTTCAACAGCTTGCACATGACAAAGAGCCGTCACAGGGCATGTTTTAAGGCCTTCACTGGCGCGGGCCGACAAGTATTTGACGGGCAATTTAAAGAGGAAATTTCTGACAAACCCAGGCGCAGGCTTTAGCATCTATCCTCTACCTCAAGCACCCCCAAACACGCCCCTCAATCCTAGGTTTTATATGCCCCAGGCTCTAAGCCCCAGCCGCGAACAGGCTCTGTTGCTCACATTGATGGCAGCACAGTTCACCAATATTCTGGATTTTATGATCATGATGCCTCTGTCAGCCCAGCTGATGGCAGTGTTTGATATCAGCACCGGCCAATTTGGCCTGTTGATCTCCGCCTATTCCCTGAGCGCAGGTGCCACCGCCCTGGTGGCCTCCGCCATCCTCGACCGCTACGACCGGCGGCGGGTGTTACTGCTGAGTTACTCAGGCTTAATCCTCGCCACTGCCGCCTGCGCCCTGGCCCCCAACCACATAATGATGCTGGTGGCGCGCTGTATGGCGGGATTATTCGGCGGGGTTGCCACCTCCATCGTGATGGCCATAGTGGGTGATGTAATCCCCTTAGAGCGGCGCGGGCGGGCCATGGGTGTAGTGATGCTGGCGTTCTCCTTAGCCAGTGTAGCGGGGGTGCCCGCTGGCATCTGGATTGCCGATCACTTCTCCTGGCAGGCACCGTTTATCTGCGTGGCAGCTGTTTCTTGTGTGGTTTTGCTCGGCTGCTGGGTATGGGTGCCAAGCCTTACCGAACACGTAGCGGCCAAGCATGAGAACCTGCTGCAGAGTTACCGAGGATTACTGAGCAACACCAACCATCTCTGGGCCTTTGCCACCTCGTTTTTGGTGATGCTGGCGGGCTTTATGACCATTCCCTACATAGCGCCCTCCCTAGTTTCCAACGCAGGCTTAAGCCACAGCCAGCTGCCCTATATCTACCTGCTGGGCGGCGCCCTCACACTCATTACCCGCCCACTGATCGGCCGCATCACCGACCGCCACCGCCACGCCCTGGTGTTAAATGTGCTTATGGCCATCAGCCTAATTCCCATTGTGCTCGTCTCCCAAACCCTACCCCTGGGGCTACCCTACCAACTGCTGGTGGCGGGGTTATTTTTTGTATTTGTCTCCGGCCGCTTTATCCCCTGCTCCGCCATGGTCACCGCCAGCTGTACACCCCAATACCGGGGCCGGGTAATGTCGTTTAACTCAGCGGTGATGAACCTAGGCTCCGGCCTTGCCGCCATGCTGGCGGGCTACATTATGACCAGTGATGAAGCGGGCCGCCTGGTGCATTACGATTGGGTGGGGTATATCAGTGGTGTGATTACTCTGGTGGGGATGCGGGTGGCTTGGCGGGTGCGGCCAGTTTCTTAACACCAGATATGTATGAGCCGGTTATTTGGTGTACGGTGTTGTGGTTTAGTAGTTGATATGGTCGGAGATTTGCGCGGTGTTTTAACGATTTTCAATACTACCTAGGCGTCGGCTAGGCAAGGCGGCCCAAGAAATAACCGAATAATGCCTAAACTACTTCATCTGACACACCATAACCAAAGCTCACCACTCACCCAGCGGTAAACCCAACTACCAGCCAATGTGCAGTGCCCACAGCTGGATAGGTTTTATCCCCAGACGATACTGCTACAATCCCACCCCTGTTTATTTACCCAGTGGTCGGTTATGGATGTCTCTTATCTGCTCGATGGCTTAAACGACGCCCAGCGCCAGGCGGTCTGTGCCGAGCCTAGCAACCAGTTGATTCTCGCCGGGGCGGGCTCCGGTAAAACCCGCGTGTTGGTGCACCGTATCGCCTGGTTGATCCAGGTGTTGGGCGTGGCCCCCCATCAAATCATGGCGG
>DAOQGS010000351.1:0-4359 GCA_035338675.1 Cellvibrionaceae bacterium | reverse complement strand
AGCGGAAAAGTTTGAGGCGATGAGCTGTATTAAATCGGCTCGGGAGTGAATGTTTATTCGGCAGATGTTCAGCGTATTCGCGTTCAATTATTAACTCGGCAGCTTTTCATGCCGGGTAAGTGCCGAAGGAAAGCTGCACCGACGGCCCAAGCCGTCGTGAGCCCCACTAATCCTGCACAGATATACGCATCGGCGCAGGATTAGTGGGCGAAGACAAAATAGATCAGGACGATCTATTTTGTCGCCGGGTTAATAAATACACCTGGCTTGATGTGCGACTCGGTGCCCAGCATCCACGTTTCGAAGAAGCTAAGGTATACGGTCTCTTTTAGGATGTTCTGGCGGTGGCAGTACTTGTCACGGTGGTTTTGATGCAGCGTATTAGCGCTATTAGTATTTGGGCTAGTTCCGCTAATTTAATTTGCACCCCTGCTGAATGGAAATGCGCAATCACAATATTAATTGTAATTGCCGCGAGGGTAGCTCGGGTCAGGGCTTCTCCCCATTAAACCCATCCCACTTCTCAGGTGTCACCAAAAGCGCCCCAACTACACCACCCTGATCCAGCAACTGTTTAAATCGATCAGCAATCAAAATTCGTGTGCGGTAGCCCCGTGGCCTATAAATTAATGCATGGCTATCACACTCTGGTTTTAGAACTAATTTATCGATGAAGTAAATCGCCAGGTTTCCATCTTCATTTTCAAAGTCCATTATTGAATTATCTTGGTCAATTACATCAACAATCCCCAGTACATTAATGGCGTAAAAGCCGTGCACAGGTTCGGATTGTTCAGTCAGCCTAATGGAAGCAGGGAAGACCTCTATATTATCGATACCGTTATTGCGCAACACATGTACAAAAGCTTCAGATGCCACGGGACAGCCTACATCACTGATTGTAAAGTCCGTTAATTTTCCACTGGGTAGGCTTTCACAGAGGAATTCTAAATTGCTTAAATCATGTTCCTTAGGGATCGGGTGCCCCGTCAGCCAGATGAGTTCATTGCACGAGGTATTCGCGCTGTAGGTTAAGTCCGGTGAAACTGCAGTGTTAGGGCAAAGTATGTGCATGGAAACTACCTATAGCTGTGGGTAGGTGATGGAATCTATATCGTGCTTCTTTTTAACATAAGCTTCGGCAAGCTTAAGCGGCCCAGGATGTGCAACCCAGGGAGAGGTGGTACTTGCTGTAAATTTAAATGCTCTATCCTCGGCATCAATAATTTTTTGCTTTAATTTTTTCTTAAAGTCGTCAGGTGGTTTCTTGCAGGCGTTGCTGTCTTGGAGTGCTGTAACCACTGCCAAAATCAGCATGTTAGATGCGCTCATGAACTCCTGTTTATGCCCACCAATATGCAGCTGCAAGGGCTTGCCCGCCAACACGGCTAATTCAAACTCTTTAAAGTTTGCGTTTGCAGTAGTATCACCTTTAGATTTTCTGCCCGGTAAATCGATGGTGTTGTTTGGATTGTTTGGGTTGTAGCCTTCTTGTTTAAGGTAGTGATTTAAAGCGGCAAATCGGTCTTTTGGCGATGTGCGGGCATCTACAATAAAAGAGCTGAAAGCCAAACAGTGGTGGCCTTCTGAGCGGTAGGCTGCCGGTGGTGAAATATTAGAGGGATAAATGGACTTTTTCTTTGCCACAAAATTACCCCCTACACCGGAAATCTCCGCGCGTGTCCAGCCGGTAGGGTTTATCGGCTCTTTATTTAATTCTTTATGATCGGCCTTGCCACAAAACACGCATTTATCCTGCTCCAGCCGTTGAATAACTACAGCAATACCTTCACCAATTTCAGTCATGTACAATCTCCCAATTGCTAAGTCTTCACAAAAAATGAACGTGGGTTCTCAGTACGCCAGAACAACCGCCGCCCTATTGCCCGTGTCTGCCGAAGCATAAACTATGCTGGCACCTGTATTTCGTTTGAGTAAATTATCCACGGCCATGGCGAGTAAAACTACTGGCGTTGCAGAGCCCATATCGCCCAGGGCATCAATTGGATGGTGATGTTTTACCTCTGCTGTAAAGCGGTTTGAGCTGCGCATAAAGGCAATGCCAAATTCCTTAGCGAACCAGGACTCCCCATTCATTGTTGAATAAATGTCGTCAATGCTCACCCCAGGCAGACGCGCTAGCGCTTGTTTAAACGCCAAATCTAATCCTTGGCCCAACATAGGTGAATCGCTGTATTTATGGCCGGGTTCAAAGCCCAAAGCAGGCCGGAACACTGAAGGAGTAGCAGGTTCTGCACTCCCAGGTCGGCACAACAAAAGAAATCCGGCGCCCTCACCGGGCACAAACGTATCGCAATTCTGCCCCGCTGCTATGCGTCCTTCTTGATCGAGTTGGGTTAAGGTAGCTGCGTCGATATAGCTATCTACAGCGCCAACCAAAATAGCATGTTCATTGGTTTGCTCGAAGCACTGGAACGCCAGATCAATCGCCTCGAGTAGGCCCGTTCGTCCAGAGGCAAAGTAGCGGCATTTAGCCCGTGAAATAAGCAGCGATTCATCCTGTAGAAGGCAATGAATTAAATGACTGGATACAGGTTGTGCCCGGTTGGGCAAAATCTCGGGGCCTACTAAAAATAGCGGAATGGGGTGGTTACCTGTATAGCTCTTCATAACCTGTTTTAATGGGGGGAGTGCCAAGCGCGCCAGGCGCAGAACTCGGCTGGCGAGCCTGGCCCCCTTTAGTTCACCTGTAAGCGGTTCCAACGCATCCTCAGGCACCTGAGTAATGGTCATGGGCTGGCCCGCGTGATTGGAGTAGGCCGACGCAGCATAGGCGCTCACCCCAGCCTTAATCGCCACCAATATACACTCAGGTGTATTGCCCAAAGGGGTGAGTAGGCTGGTGGCGGCTATGTGAACACAGGGCGGTGGTTTAAGCATTGCTACAGCCCCTCATGGGCTGACAGAAAAGAATGGAGCTTGTTATGTTAAGGCTTCAGCCTAGGCCAGGGCCAGTTGCAGGCTATTTTTGCTAAAGATACCAAAGGGGAGCTGCGCAAAATGGTACTTGAGTAGGGTTCGCGCGCGATCAATCGATACCTTACTACTTACGAGACGGCCGACCATAGCCCTCAACTAGCCTCTGGGGTACTATTCCGCACAAACGATAATAAGCCGTGCCACCGCTCAACAGGGCGCAGGGCACAGGTTTACCCATAACTCAGGTTAAGAATTACCCACATGTCCCAAACCTCCAACAACCTAGCCTCGGAATCCTGGGCCATTGCCGATTTACTCCGTGGCGATTTCAAGCAAAGCCAATATGGCCGCATCATCCTGCCGTTTTGTTTACTGCGCCGTTTAGAGTGTGTACTCGCGCCAACAAAAGAAGCCGTACTCGCCAAGTTGCACGAAATCCAGCCTCTGAACCTGCCAGAAGAAGCGCACGAAAAAATGCTGCTGCGTGCTACCCAAATCGGACAAAATCAAGGGGGGCTGCAATTCTTCAATACCTCCAAAATGGATCTCTCCAAACTGGGCGAATCCGGCATAAAAGCCAACTTGGAAAACTATATTCAAGGCTTCTCTAAAGACGCCCGCGAAATATTCGAGCACTTCAAATTCATGGAATTTGTGGGCTTATTAAACGATGCCAATCTGCTGTACAAGGTGGTGCAAAAAATTCGCACCATTGATTTAAGCCCCAGCGCCATCTCCAACCACGATATGGGCTTGGTGTTTGAAGAGTTAATTCGCCGCTTTGCGGAAGGCTCCAACGAAACCGCCGGTGAGCACTTCACCCCACGGGATATTGTTCGCCTCACTACCTCGCTGGTATTTATGGAAGACGATGACGCGCTAACCAAGCCAGGCATCATCCGCACCATCTACGACCCAACCGCAGGCACGGGCGGATTTCTTTCTGCAGGCATGGAGTATGTGCATGAACTTAACCCGCAAGCCGTCATGCGCGCCTACGGGCAAGAGCTGAACCCGGAGAGTTACGCCATCTGTAAAGCCGATATGCTGATTAAAGGCCAAGAAGTCGGCAACATTAAATTGGGCAACACCCTCTCTAACGATCACCTCTATGCCGACAAGTTTGACTACATGCTCTCCAACCCGCCATTTGGTGTGGATTGGAAAAAGATCGAAGGCGATATTCAAGACGAACACAAACTCAAAGGGTTTGATGGCCGCTTTGGCGCAGGCTTACCGCGTGTGTCCGATGGCTCCTTATTATTTTTATTGCATCTGATTAGTAAATTAAGGGATGCAAAAGAAGGCGGCGGCCGCATCGGCATCATCCTCAATGGTTCACCCTTATTTACCGGCGGCGCAGGCAGCGGCGAAAGCGAAATTCGCCGCTATATTTTAGAAGCCGATTTATTAGAGGCA
>DAOQGS010000350.1:0-4363 GCA_035338675.1 Cellvibrionaceae bacterium | reverse complement strand
CGCGATAACTAAAAACTTTTAGTTAGCAGACCAACGATGTGGTTTGCTAACTGAGTACTTTGCAGTTGATTGTGAAATGTGTGGCTGACAGTTCTCCATATTGGATTATAATTATTTCTTGTCCATATTCTTCACAAGTGCAAGCAATTCTTTGCTGACTCGATGTGGCAAAATACTATAGCCGAGTATCAATTGACCGGATTTGTAGATCAAGCGCACGTATTCGTAGGTGATTCCGTCACTATTGGCAATGCTGCAAAGGGACGCGTTGATTAATTGCATAAGATAACTCCTATATAAAAAGGTCACGGTTGTGCCGGTAGGAGCGATTATAGAATTGGCATCCTTAGGTACGTGTACCACTCGCTGAAGGGGCCATATCTTTGTTCTAAAGCGAACTTAAAGCTATCCGGACCGTAAGAAACCCTTGTTTCAGGAGAAATAATCATGTGGCTTGGCGCGGCATGCCACAGGTTAATGTCGCAGCACCAAGAACATTTAAGCTCCGTAACCCATATCTATTTCTCCTGCAGCGGCAAATAGATATGGGTTTCCCGCAGGTGCATTGGCACTGCCGGGTAAAAGGTTTTGCGCTCTAAAAATAGTGGCGCATCTCTTAGTTCGTAGCCGTGTCCACTCAACCAAGGCCCGTATAAATACAGCACCGCAGGCTCTAAACCTTCGTCATCGCCTACGTGGATGATGCGGGCGCAAAGTCCGCCTGCAATAGTGCCGCGCTCCATATCAGGGTGATCCAGGGGTACCTGGTGGCTTAATTCAACCGCTAAATCCAGGCGAAAGTCTGTTTGGGGTTCTATATCCAGCGGTGTGTAGGCGATATTAAAGGTGCGCGTTTTATCCGGGGATAAACCATGTTGTTTGCGCCAGTTAATAAAATTAAGCAGGCTATTGCCCAATTGATCAGGTGCGCCCCGGTGGGGTAAAACGGCGAGGCTCAGGGTGGGGAATTGGATGAGTTCCACTGTGTAATTGGCTGTATCGGTGTGCATAAAGGGGCCTCTAATTTGGTTGAGCTGTGTATTCTGTTGATGAATAAATTCCCAGGGCGGCTGCGCTCTAAATGCGCTGGGGGTAAGGTTGCTCCAGCGTTTAAAGGCGCGGGAAAATACTTCCGGGTGATTAAAGCCCACCATTAAAGCAATTTCCGTTACGGTAAATTGATGGCGAAAAGCCAATAAATAAGCTGCCTGCGTAAAACGCACACGTTGAATATAGTCCGCCAGGTTAACGCCAAAGTGCGCGCAAAATTGCCGGTGAAAATGAAACTGCGAAAAATGCGCAAGCTTACAAAGCTGTTCGCTGCCAAGCGTTTCCTCTAGGTGTGCATCAATATAATTGAGCAGCCTATGCCAGCGGGTTAGTGTGTGCGACACGGTGGTCCTCATAAGCAGTGTTAATTCACATCCAGTTGCTGCAGGTTAGCGCCATTGTTGAGTTATGGCTTGATTTATTTTGCGCACTTGGGGGCCCGGTCAAATAACCTATGTAACCATTCGGCACCTTTTTATGCGGCGGTGCTTGATTGCCGCACTGATTGGCGACTACCAGGTGCGTGTTTTAGTGCTCTGTGCCCCCAGTGCTCCCGGTGCAGTGGTGACTACAGGTGAGTGCCGACATGTTGTGAATACATCTGGATAGACTCGTCAAAAAGGTCCCTCGTTTGACGGCCGATAATAACCTATAGTCTTCGCTGTCACACTGGGAATCGATTATGCAGTATGGCTAAATCCTCCAGAATTTGCCGCCCGTGCGGACAGGGTAATAAGGTGTGCTGAAGAGTTTAGTCCTAGTTAGGATTATTAACCCGCCGGCATTTAGTGCTGGGTTAATAAAGACGCCGAATAATTACAATAAATTAAATACACATTAAAAAACCCCGGCGTATGGCCGGGGTTTTTGATGGGGCAGTTGCTACACTTTTTGTGCGACGGGTTTCCCGGTGGCAGATTAATCAAAACCTTTGGTGATAGTGCTGGGTTTGACGCTCTCGTTGCGGGTAATTAAATCCTTGGCAATTTGCTCAGTTTGACGCAAATTCAATGCTTCAGGCGCATTAATTATGGCGGGCACTACGCTGACATAATTAAAGGTATCACCCAGCTCATGGTTAACAACGCGGGTTTCAAATGCGTATACCGGTTGCAAGTAAACACCGTTGTTATCGTAGTAGGCAATTTTGCTTTGCAGAATTTCAAAGTCAGAGGTGCTGCCAAATTCTTTGCTCATTTGTGCTAAAGCGATGCGCTTGGCTTCATCGATTGAGTAGGTATCAGCGCCGCTCACTTTTTTGCTGCCAGCAAGCTCGCGCCAATGGCGAATTACGCCAATAATTTCGCCTTTGTTGCCAATATTAACCACCATTTTAGAGCCGGGGCCGATTACCGGCAGGTCGTTCACTTGGCGAGCAAAATTTACGGTAACCAATTTATCAATCACTGGGCCGGGTTTATCGCCGATCATGGAGGATGCGCGCAGGCCGCCCACGTGGGCTACTGTTAGTTCTCGCTCATTGGCCGCTTGCAGGCCATTGGCTGCCAAAAAGGTTTGGGCAATTTTTATTGCTTCATCGCTTGTGGGCAGAGTAGGTTTAAAATCGCCTAGGTAAGCGGAGAAATTGCGTTGAAAGCGCAAATCACCGGTTGCCAAATTCTGCTCGAAGGTGGTGTTGACATCTTTGTCGGATACAAAACGCACGGTGTTGTCATCATCAGCTTTTGCCGCAGTGGGGGTCTCGCCGATAAATTGTTTCATGCTGGCAAGCGTGCTATCAACGGTTTTTACCGGTGTCCGCGCAAATTGGTAGAGCGCAAGATCAGGGCCTGCTGCCAAAAGGGATTGCGCGTTGAAGGTTGCACCTACCAATAAAAAAGCCTGTACTAAAGAAGAGATTTTCATGTGAAATTTCCTGTTCATCAAAATGTAAGTAAAAAGGGTTTTAAAAAGAATTAATATTGCCACCAGGTTTTCATGCCGCTTGTGCCGCCAGCGGGATCTGCCGCGTAACTGCCTAAACGGTCATTTTCCGTCGAGCTGTACATAATGGCGCTGGCTAAACCTGGGTAAGGGGAGCCGTCTGAGTTGGTGGGGTTAAATATCCAGTAGCGCTCCTCATTCACTGCCGCAAACCAGGATTGCCACACGCCGCCGTTGGCTTTTAATTTATGAGCGTAATTATTGGGAATGCCGTTATCGGAATTGCTCAGGGTGTGAAAACCTACTAATTGATGCAGCCCGCGGAACATATTGGCGTAAGGCGCTGCCCAGTTAGTGGTTTCAGGCCGGCTGGTTACGGTATAGCAGGATTCAATAATCATGAATTCCAAATCACCGCCAGTCGCTAAATCGCCATAAGCGGGCGCATTGCGCAAATCAACGCCTTGGCCCAGGCTTTTATTGGTTTCGATATAATAAGAGCTGCCGTGGCCTGCGATATAGGCCAGGTCCATTTTGTCGACATAATTTTGGTGTGATGTCGTCATCATGTAGGGTTGGTTGTAGTAATACTGGGTATTTAAATAGCGGTGTGAGCCCACCGGTTGCCAGCTTTGGAAATTTTTTACAAAATTCCACACATTGCGCACAAAGCGATCTTCAGCTTTGTCCACATAACCGCCAATTTCACGGTCTGCGGCCAGTGTATTTAATGAAACACAGGCAAAACCTGCGAGGCATAATCCTTTAATTAATGATTGTTTAGTAAGTGACATAATGTTCTCCAATGTTGGGTTATTGAAGGCAGTGTGTTGATTAACTCCTTGCCTTTGATTTCCTTCTGATGCCGCTTGCCTCTAATCCTGTCCCGAGCTAATACTTAAGTCCTTGTGGATGTACAAGCAGCGCCGAAGTGGGTGTTACTTTAGGGCAAGGCCTTTTGGGTGGCAGTGATTATTTACGCTGTGAACGTGTGATTTTTTACCCTGTGGTTATTGGGGCCGCAGGAACGGGGCGCGGGGTTACCGGTTATGAATACACAGGATAACAAGGCGTGTTGCTCTATCGCGGGGGTGGTGTAAATGGATTTTGGTAGGTATTGATTGAGTTTACCTGTATGGGATGTTCAGCCGCATGGGCGTTGCGCTCTGCTCAAACTAATATAAATAGAACGCAATTAATTACTCGCTGTACGAAAGCAGTGAATACACATCGTTTCAGATCGTCAAAGAGAGGAATCTTGTTGACGAGCCTACACGGCTGTAGTCACAATGTGTCTGCACTAACCTCTAGTTACTTCTGCAGGTGCAGTATTGCTAGGGAACCTCTGAAAAATTACCTTACTCACCCTGGCGGCGTTGAATTTGGCAAAAAATGCTCATTTACTGCGTGTAAACTCGGCAATTGCTCC
>DAOQGS010000349.1:0-4372 GCA_035338675.1 Cellvibrionaceae bacterium | reverse complement strand
GGTGGCTCTGCCTATTGAAGGAATGAGCTGTGCCTCCTGCGCTGGCCGCATCGAAAAGGCCCTACTGGAAGTAAAAGGCGTGGTCAGCGCGGCGGTGAACTTAGCCGCCGAGCGGGCGCAGGTAGAAATGCTTAAAGGCGGCTCCCGCCAAGCCTTAGTTGAGGCCGTGAAAAAAGCTGGCTACAGCGTCGCGCAAACCGCAGCCGCAAGCCCAGTCGCGCCCCCCAGGGTTGATGGGCAATTGCGCAAAGTTTTCTTGGCGATCTTACTGACGCTGCCGCTAGTACTGCCCATGTTGCTCGCGCCCTTTGGCATTCCATTGATGCTGCCGGGCTGGTTGCAGTTAGCGCTGGCGGCGCCGGTGCAGTTTTGGCTTGGCGGCCACTTTTACCTCGCCGCCTGGCGGGGCATAAGGGCGGGCACGGGCAATATGGATCTGCTGGTTGCTCTGGGCACAAGCGCCGGGTTTGGCCTCAGCCTCTACCAATTAACCGCCAGCCATACTAGCCATGGCCTACCCCATTATTATTTTGAAGCCTCAGCGGTGGTTATCAGCCTGGTGATGCTGGGTAAATGGCTGGAAACACGCGCCAAACGCCAAACCGCCTCGGCCATCGCCGCCCTACAACAATTGCAACCAACCCTGGCCTGGCTGCGCCGGGACGGCCAAGTGGTGCAGGTGGCGGTGGAAACCATCGCGCCGGGAGATCAGATACTGGTAAAACCGGGTGAGCGGGTGCCGGTGGATGGTGAGCTGCTGGAGGGACACAGCCATATAGATGAATCCATGCTCACAGGCGAGAGCTTGCCCGTGGCTAAAGGCCCCGGCAGTAAAGCCCGCGGCGGCACCATTAATTTAGATGGGCAAATTCTTATCCACACCGAGGCCGTTGGCAGTGAGACTACCCTCGCTAAGATCATTCGCCTGGTGGAGAGCGCTCAAGCGGCCAAAGCCCCCATTCAACGCCTGGTGGATAAAATTAGCGCTGTATTTGTGCCCGTCATTTTGGCCCTTGCCCTGTGCACGTTTGGCCGTTGGTGGTGGCTAGGCGGCGATGTACAACAGGCGCTTATCAACGCCGTGGCCGTACTGGTGATTGCCTGCCCCTGCGCTCTGGGGCTCGCCACACCTACCGCCATTATTGCCGGGACGGGCGTGGCCGCCCGGTTTGGCATACTGATTCAAAATGCTGAAAGTTTAGAGATCGCCTTTCGCGTTACCCATGTGGTATTGGATAAAACCGGCACCCTCACCCAGGGCGCCCCCAGCCTGGTGGCACAAATACCCGCCCGCCCCGATGCACCGTTACTGGCAATCGCCGCCAGCCTGCAGACGGCTAGCACCCATCCATTGGCCAAAGCCGTACTCGCGCAGGCCCAAAGCGATGGGCTAAAGCTGGCGGCTGTCAGTGAGGCACAAGTGTTACCCGGGCGCGGCATCGCAGGTGTCGTTAATGGCGAGGCGTTTAGGCTTGGCACCCGTCGCTTAATGCACGAGCTGGGTATAGATACTCAGCCACTGCAGGGGGCGGCCGAGCAATATGAATCCCAAGGCCAGACCATCTCCTGGTTAGCGCAATTAGGCCCTGAGCAAAAACTCCTAGGCCTATTGGCCTTTGGCGACACCATCAAACCCAGCGCCGCCGAGGCGGTACAGCGCTTGCACGCGCTAGGCATCCAAACCCTGTTGTTAACCGGCGATAACCAGGGCAGCGCCGATTACGTGGCAAAGCGTGTTGGCATTAATAAAGTAATTGCCAATGTGCTACCGGCGGACAAAGCGCAGGTAATAAGTGAGCTTAAAGACGCCGGGCACAGCGTGGCTATGGTGGGGGATGGGATTAATGACGCCCCGGCTTTAGCCGCTGCCGATGTGGGTATTGCCATGGCATCCGGCGCCGACATTGCCATGCACACCGCGAGCATTACCCTAATGCGCAACGACCCAGCCTTAATTGCCGATGCCTTGGATATTTCCAGGCGAACTTACCGCAAAATTCAACAAAATTTATTTTGGGCCTTTATTTACAATCTTATCGGCATTCCCTTGGCGGCATTTGGCTATTTAAATCCGATGCTGGCAGGCGCGGCCATGGCGTTTAGCAGTGTCAGCGTGGTAAGTAATGCCCTGCTTCTTAAACGCTGGCGACCGGCGCAGGCACGGGGTGAATAAATGCCCGCGGCGGTACGATTTTAAAAGACAACTGGGGAATCTCATTTCACCAGTTGTTCGCAATCGATTTCACACCAACCAAAATAAAGAGGCGCGCGATGAGACGGGTAGTATTTAACCAAAAAGGCGGCGTGGGTAAATCCAGTATTACCTGTAATTTAGCGGCCATCAGCGCCGAGCAAGGCCTGCGCACCCTGGTGGTGGATTTAGATGTGCAGGGCAATAGTAGTTATTATCTGGGCCTGGATATTCACGCCGCCAATGTGCCAAGCCCCGAGGCCAATATTGCTCAATTGCTGCGGCAGAGCGCATCCACCTGGTTTGCCAGCGCCAGCCCAGCGTTAAGTTTTGTGCGGGAAACACCCTTTAAAAACTTAGATTTATTAAGCGCCAGCCCGCTGCTGGCACAAATTGCGGTGGAATTAGAGGCCCGCTATAAAATTTATAAATTGCGCGAAGTATTAGATGAGCTGAACCAACACTACGACCGCATTTATATTGATACACCGCCTAATTTTAATTTCTTTAGCAAAACCGCCCTCATAGCTGCCGACCGAGTAATCATCCCCTACGACTGCGACAGTTTTTCCAAACAGGGGCTTAACCAACTACTGGAAAACCTGGTGGATTTAAAACAAGACCACAACCCTAATTTAATCATTGAGGGCGTGGTCATTAATAATTACACCCCCCAAGCGCGCCTGCCCAACGCTTTAATTGAGCAACTAAAAAATGAAGCCCTGCCCGTTTTGGCGACCTATTTAAACAGCTCTATTAAAATGAAAGAATCCCACTACGCCTGCAAACCGCTGATTTATTTTGCCCGCAGCCACAAACTCACGGGGCAATTTAAAGCCTTATTTGACGAGTTAGAAGCGGCCAGTGAAGTTAAATCAACTAGGGTGTAAGCGGCAAATGGTATTATTAACCCGGCGGCATTTAGTGCCGGGTTACTACCTAGACATCCGCAATGAATACACATCATTTCAGACACGCCGTGAATACATCCGTGTAGGCTCGTCAAAAAGGTCCCTCTTTTTGACGGTCTGAAATGATGTGTATTCATTGCTTCCGCACAGCTAGTAATAATAGCGGCAAGGATGCCGCTCTCGGCGGTTCAGGCCGCCTGCGAGCTGCGATAAAACACCGAAATCCACGCCTTTTCGTAAGTTTATCGCGGCGAAGGAAAAATAAATCAGGACGATCTATTTTGCCGCTGGTTAACAAGTAAAGGCGCGATAGTAGGGGCAACCCTTGTGGTTGCCCTAACCTGCCTCGGCTATCAATGAGGATTAGGATAACTGCAAAGAATCAAAAGCAGGAATCCCAAGAATTTCACCAAGCATAAAATCGAAGGGGCGTTTTGTACTGGATAAATGACCGACTGAGCACAAAAAATATGGCGCGCCGCTCGGGCGCGAATAGGAAAATTCCGCAGGTGCCCTTTAATCTTTGAGGCTACCGCGCACGCACACCCATAACAAACAGTGCGTTTTAGCAGCGGGTTTAGCAGGTTCAGCGGCGCGGGGTGCGTCCATTTCAGCGAGGGTAATTTTGCCATTGCCGTCTTGATCAAACTGCTTGAAGGAGCCTAAATAGGTGCGGTATTCCTCTTGGGATACAACACCATCGCGGTCGCTATCAAGCTTATTAAAACGCGCAGCAACGATGGGTTGGCGTTTGAGTTCATCGATATGGGTAAACTCCTCCATACTTACATTGCCATCCTGGTTAAGATCCATCTTGGCGAATGCCTTATCGCGCTTTTGGCTGATTTCTTCGGTAGAAATAACCTGATCGCCATTGACATCATAACGCGCCAGCAACAATTCCTTAGTGACCGCACCGGCAGACTCCGCCGCCGCTTCTCCGCTAAAACTGACTTGAGGCAGACACAGGGCAAATAGAGCAACTGCAAAAATACGGCGGGCACAAGGCATAGGGGAATCTCCGGGGTAGTTGGATGGATCATATTCCAATTACCAATAAAATCTAGCAGAGAATTCACACTTAAGTAGGGCATCCATTGGCTTTGCGACCAAGTCGGCATTGTGCCTTCCAAACGGTCAACAGCCCTGCCCGGCAATCTATGTGATTAAGATACGGCGGGATACTAGGGGCAAGCGACACTTATCCGGCGTGTGATTCTCTTAAACCCGCGCAGATTCGAGCATTAGCGGCCATACTAGAGTTCAACTG
>DAOQGS010000348.1:0-4390 GCA_035338675.1 Cellvibrionaceae bacterium | reverse complement strand
GATCATTTTAAAAAGCTCAACGACCGATACGGCCACGATATGGGTGACAAGGTGTTGCGCACCTTTGCGGCCATGCTGGCGATGAATCTGCGCGATGAAGACATCTTCGCTCGATTAGGCGGCGAAGAATTTGTAGTGGTCTGCCGTCGTCAACCCATTGAGGGGGTATGTGCCTTTGCCGACAAATTGCGGCGGCTGGCCAGCCAATGCAGTTTCAGCGCCGACGATGACATATCCATAAGCGTCAGTATCGGCGGCGCTATTGTCCTGGCCGGAGAGGAATTATCAGATACGCTCAAACGGGCCGATGAAGCCCTCTACACGGCCAAACAAAATGGCCGCAACCGAGTGGAGTTCGATACCCGCCGATGAGCATTCAACTCCTCCTCGCACTCATACTCACCTGCGCCGCCCAATGGGCCGCAGCCGTGACAAGCGACCCGGTCTATCCCCTGCATTTAGAGCAATCCTATCGGCAGGATTATGATCTTTCCGTCCTGCGAACGCCCGACGGTTTTTTATGGATCATTTCCGATAATGGCCTGAAACGCTATGACGGGTACAGCCTGCGGCAATTCAACTATGACCCCAACGACCCGTCGAGCTTGGGCTCACCCGGCGGTTTTAAATTATTTTTAGACGCACGCAACACCCTGTGGGTATTGGGTTCGGTACTCAGCCGCTACCTCCCCGAATCGGAATCCTTTGCACGCTATTCCGTCAGCAATAACAGGGGGCTTTATACAGCGGCTGATGCCACAGGCGGCAACATCTGGTTGGGCGGCGAACGTTTGGGTTTACAGCTGTTTGACCCCCGGCTGGGTGAAGTGCGCAAACGCTACTTGGCTGACACCTCACCGCTGACCATTTTCTCAATTCTTCCCCAGCACGATTCTGAACGTCTATGGCTCGCCACCAATGTTGGCCTGCTGTTATTCGACCCAGCCAGCGGGGAATACGACACCTATTTCCAGCTGCCCAATACACAGGGGTTCCAGCCCTTGATGAGCCTGGCGCAGGATCAGGCCGGCGACCTATGGGTGGCCAGCCGCGAAGGGCTGTTTCGTATCAACCCTGCAAGCCGCGCGGTGCATAACTATCCTGTGGATGCGCAGACCCCCGGTGCCTTATCGACCAATGCATTAACCGCCATCGGCGCAGACCGCTATAACAACATTTGGATCGGTACCGAAAAAATGGGTGTGTTTCGCCACGACCCCACTACCGACCAGTTTGAGCTATACCCGGCATCGGCCTTTGACGCCTTGCGGTTTCCACCGGCGACCATTGCAAGTATTTACGAGGATCCAGAGGGGACCATGTGGTTTGTCTGCGGCCAACAGGGCGTCGTCAGCGTCAACCGCCATCTGCAGAAATTTAAATCATTCCGCCACAGCTTCGATAGCGATAATTCCCTGGGTTTTAACCGAGTTTCCGGCTTATTTGAAGACAGCAAAGGTTTTATATGGATTGGCACAGATGGCAATGGTGTCGATCGCTTCAACCCGACGACATTTGAATTTACACATTTCCGCCACAATCCAGATGACCCCGAAACATTGGCCTCCAACGCGGTGCTTGCCATTGCGGAGGACTCCCACGGGACCATTTGGCTGGGCACCTGGGCGGGGGGCCTCAACCGGCTCGACCCTGCTACCGGCAAGGTGAAGCGGTATCTACACGACCCAGCCGCCAAAGAGGGCCAATCTATAGCTGAAAATCACGTCATGCGCATCCACATCGACAACCACGACCGCTTGATACTGGCAGGAGTGGCCTCGGGCCTGCAAATATTTGACCCCGCCAACGGACACTTTCAAGCCTTCACACCTAATGGGAAGGACGCCTCCAAAGGCATTCAAAATTATTTTATCAACGACATCATCCCAACTGCAGATGGCAGTTTTTGGCTGGGCGGCTACCAGACCCTCGAGCGATTTTCACCTGCCACGGGATATTCACTGGTTCCCGATCTCGCCATCAATAAGGGTGTTTTGGACTTACATCAAGACAAGAATGGCCTGTTGTGGATTGCCACCAACGCAGGGCTCTACCGCTTTAACCCAACCCGCAACGAAGTCATTCCCTTCACCGCTGCCGATGGTTTGCGAGACGATTTTATCGTCGGCATTGAACAAGACTCCCTGGACTATCTGTGGTTGGCAACCCGTAACGGTTTGGTTCGTATGGAACAGACCTCCAGAGCAATCGATACCTTTGATGAATTGGACGGCCTAGCCGGGAGCGATTTTAATCGCTTCAGCCACCTGACCACCCGAGCAGGCTTAATGTATTTTGGCACCGACAAAGGCATCAGCTTTTTTGACCCGCTGCATATTCCCCGCAATGAATATGCACCGCACATCCACTTCACCCAACTGCAGGTCAACCAACAAGTGCAACAACTGGGCAAATCACCCTGGCTTGCCCGCGCCTTTGACCTCACCCAACAACTGACGCTGCCCGACTGGGCCGACGATATTAAAATCACCTTCGCCGCCACCAACCTTGTGATGCCAGCGAAAAACCGCTATCGCTATAGGCTGCTCGGCAAGAGCGACGAATGGATTGATGCAACAGACCAACACAGCGCCCAATACAGCAACCTATCCCCGGGCCAATATAGGTTTCAGGTTATAGCTGCCAACAACGACGGCGTCTGGACCGGCACAACCCGCGAACTAATCATCACCATACTGCCTGCATGGTGGCAAACCTGGTGGGCTTATTGCCTGTACGCCGCCCTATTTGTCGCCTCCATCCAAGGCTTTAGCATGCTGCGGCTTCACCTATCGACCCAACGCCGCAAAACACTCGAACACCTCGTCAACGAACAAACCGGTAAATTAAAAGAAGCCAACCGCGCCATCAGCCAACTCAATTCCCAACTGGAGCAGCGGGTTGCACAACGCACCCGCGACCTACAAGCAGAAGTAGAAGAGCGCAAAGAGTCCGAAGCCAAAGTAACCTACATTGCCTACCACGACATTCTGAGTGGTTTACATAATCGCGCTTGGTTACTACACCACCTGGATAGCCTGTTAACAGCGGCACACACCAACCATGACGCCCCCCCCTTCGCGCTATTGTTTATCGGGGGCGATCGCTTTCGCGCCATCAACGATACCTACGGCCACCAAACGGGCGACAAATTGTTGATTCTAGCCGCTGAAAAATTACGGGAAATTTGCCCCCACCCCATGCAACTCGCCCGCTTAGGCAGTGACGAATTTGCCGTCGTTATCGACCAATTAAACGAGCGCAGCTTTGCACAACAACTAGCCGAAACCATTGTTAACGCCTTTAAAGAACCCATCGCCTTAGACCAGCTGCGCTTAACCCTCAATGTTAGCGTTGGCTATGTCATTGCAGGTGAACGCTATATAGATGCAACCCAAGTGCTGCGCGATGCCAACATCGCCATGCAAAAAGCCAAAGATCGTGGCCGCGGCATCAGCCAAGAATTCGATGCCGAAATGCTCCAGCAAATGCTTGACCAAACAGCGCTGGAAGCAGATTTAAAACTGGCGCTTAGCCGCAATGAATTTAGTGTGGTATTCCAACCCATCATGCGCCTATCGAGCATGAAGGCAGCCGCCTTCGAAATTTTAATACGCTGGCAACATCCCTCGCGGGGCATGGTACCGCCGGATCGATTTATCACTATGGCCGAATCATCAGGCTTAATCTTTGATATTGGCTTATGGGTGTTGGAACAGGCCTGCCAACAATTAACACTGTGGAAGACAACCTGGCCCGATCAGCAACTGCCCATAGTGGCCGTTAACCTGTCGCCCATCCAGCTAGAGCGCGAGGATTTTTTAACGCGTATCGAACAGATATTCCAACGCACCCAGATAGATCCCCATCAAATTGAATTTGAAATTACCGAATCAGCCCTAATGCGGCAAACAAACACGGTAACCTCCACACTACATGAACTGCGCCAACGCGGAATTCAACTGGGCATTGATGACTTCGGTACAGGTTATTCTTCATTGAGTTATCTGGATAAATTGCCCGTACAAATACTGAAGATAGACCGCTCGTTTATTAATGCCCTTACGCAAAACAACCAAATCAACAACAACACCAGTGAAATCGTTCGCGCCACCATCGCACTTGCCCACAATTTAAAAATGTCTGTAGTGGCTGAAGGCGTAGAAACGGCCGAACAACTGGCCCTACTCCAATCCTACGGCTGCGATTACGGCCAGGGTTATTACTTCGCGCGGCCACTATTGGCTCAAGACGCAACGGCCAAACTCGCGCAGAATTTTGTGCAATAAACGCTGCCCCGGTAATTAAACTTATTACCGCGCCACCTATTAACCCGGCGACAAAATAGATCAACGCGTAACCTGGATCAATTTTCGTGTTTTTTGTAGAT
>DAOQGS010000347.1:0-4394 GCA_035338675.1 Cellvibrionaceae bacterium | reverse complement strand
ACTGGCGAAAATGCGTGGATTTCCTTGTTTTAGGGCAGCTCACGGCGGTTTGCACGGGGTGGCATCCATGCCGCCGGGTTAATAATCGGCTGTCAGCGCCATCCCAATGGTGCGTATAAAAATTAAAAAACCGCCACCAGCATTTTTACACTTAACGCCAAGGACACCAGCGCAAATATTCGTTTTAAATAAATCGGTGCTAAATAGCTTGCGCAGCGCACACCTAATGGCGCCGCCAGCATGCTGCTAAGGGCCAGTACACACAACGCGGGCCAGTGCACAAAACCCAAGGTATAGGGGCTGTTAAATGCCTGGCTGGAGCCGCTGCTGATATAACCTAGGGTGCCTGCTACAGCAATGGGTAAACCAATGGCGGCTGAGGTGCCGATGGCTTTTTTAATATCGATATTTTTATAGCTTAAATAACTCAGCGTTAAAAACCCACCGCCCACCGTGGCAAGGGCTGAAATAGCGCCTATACCCAGGCCAGTGAATATTAATTGGTGGGGTTTAATGCTGCCGGGTGCACTTTTGGGCTGCCATTTCAATAACATCTGCACGGCAATTAAGGCCATAAAAATGGCGAAGAATAGTGCGATGGCGCGTGGGTTAATGGTAACTGAGCTGCGCGCCATTAAATAGGCCCCCAAAATAATACCCGGCGCAAGCCCAAAGGCTAATGGCCAGTGCACCGTGCCTTTTAGCGCGTGGGCGCGCAGGCTGGCGCTTGCGGTTACGATCATGCAAGCGAGGGCGGTGCCCAGTGCTAAATGCACCACATGCTCCGGTGCAAACCCCTGGTAGGTGAAAATGCTCACCAGCATAGGCACTAAAATACCTCCGCCACCTATGCCCAATAAACCCGCCATAAAACCGACAAAAATACCCAAGGCGAGGTAAATTAATAACCAATCGATACTCAACATAAAAAAACCGCCAATGTGTGGTGTAAAAAAGAGTGATGCGCCTGCGCAGCCGGTTAGGGGTGTTGTTTAGTGCTGTGGGTAGCACTTAGAATTAGCCTACAACCTAAAGTTGACTTTAAGTCAAGGGGCGGTAATGGATATAGGTGAAGTGACACAGTTGACGGGCTTGCCCGCCTCCACTTTGCGGTATTACGAGGAGAAGGGCCTTATTTGCTCGAACGGGCGGGTGGGGCTGCGCAGGCAATATGCCGAAGGGGTGATTGAGCGCTTGGGTTTAATTGCGCTGGCGCGCAATGCGGGGTTTAGCTTGGAAGAAATTACGGCGCTGTTTAGCGCAGGGCGCAGTATTAATCGCAGTTTATTACTAGATAAGGCTGCGCAGTTGGATAAAAAAATTGCTGAGCTTACCGCTATGCGCGATGGCCTGCGCCACGCCGCCGCCTGTAGTGCGGCCAATCATTTCGAATGCCCAAAGTTTTTGCGCCTGTTGAATTTAGCGGTAAAAAATCCGCGCAGATCCACCAATAAACTTAAAGAGGTTCCATGACCGCAGTGAAGCACCTAGTCACGATATGTGGGGCCGCTAAAAAGCAGATAAATAACGGCGCAGCTGTAATGGCGAATAGTCGTTGAGGCTCCCATCACATTGAAGCTAGATAAATTTTTCTTTATCAAAGCTTGCTTATATTATTCAGGTGCTCGTTTGCTGGCGGTTTGCCGGGGCGGGTTAGGAATTTGTCGGTTTAGGCAGGCAAATGTGGCCGTATACAATAACGAGGAGCCTGTTATGCGCCCAAAATCTTCATTGCTGAGTGAAAAAATTCGCGCAGATCGCCGCCAATATTTGCGTTTAATTGCCAAAGGAGGCGCCCTGGCAAGTCTTGCGTCCACCTCACCTTTGGCTGCGGCCGCGTTGGCCAATCGCCTTGATGAAACAGCGCCCAGCAAAAAATTTATTTTGATTTATCACCCCGGCGGTGGCCCGAATAATTATTTGAACTCCGTAGCGATTAAACCCTTTGAACCCTTCGGTGATCGTGTTGCCGCTTTGACCATGACCGTTACTTGGCCGGGTAATCACGGCCTTTCTTTTATGGCCGGAGGGGCAAACTCCTGGTATCCGCAGCAATTAAATTCCAGCACCCTCGACCAGCAAATTGCCGATACCATCGGCCACCGCACACCACTTAGATGTTTGTCTTTGGGGGTGCAAACGGGTGGTTTGCCATTTATTTATCGCAAAGGTTTGCCGCTGCCCACTATCGACACCCCACAACAGACAATTGATAGCATAATGCGGCAGTTTTCAGCGGCGCCGGTTAAAGAGGGAATTTCCCGATACGATCGTGAATACGCGCAATTAAGCGCCCATAAACAGGGGCTAAATGAATTGTTTAAACGCATTGGCAATGAAGAGCGATTTAAACTGGAAGAACATCTTGCGGCTCTTGAGCGTTACCCGCAGCGTATAGAGCAGCGCAATCGTTTGGTCAGTGATGGCCCTTGCGGCGCAATAACCTACACCCCCGGCACTAGCCCATTAAACCTCTACCGCGCCCAGGGTGATATTGCCGTGACGGCGCTGGCGTGTGGTTTAACCAATGTGGCGGCCATTCAATTTAATAATACCCAGGAAACCTGGGAGGCAAATGACGGCACGCCGGATGCGGTGCCGGTGGTGGGGGATATGAAGCAGGTTGTAAATGGTGGTATTCATAGAAATTATTACGCGAATTTAAATGAATATATGAATAAGGGTGTGGCCCATATTGTTAATCAATTGATCAGCGCCGGTATTTTCAATGACACCGTTGTGTTGTGCGTGACCGAGATGGGTAATACTGAACAGAATACGCCTGAAGGCGGCCCAATTACGGCGGCCACGGGTATTAGTGGTTTTAAAGGTGGTGCGCGCAAACTCAATAATAGCCACTACGCCATTTTCCCGGATGTGGTGCGCCTATTAGGGCTTGAATGGGCGGTGAATGAAACCATCTACGATTACGGCGCCGGTGGCATTATTGTGTGAGGTGGTTAGGGAAATGAGCGCGCGGTGCAGTAGTAATGGATACAGGTTATTGCCATGGGCGAGGTTTAGAACACCCGCAGTTACTAAAGCGCCCGCCCTCTGCAGTTGCTCAAAACAGCCGTCTTGTGATTGTTGTATGTAGAGCGCGCAAATTGAGATGTTTAAGCAGTTTTTTGGCAAACAGTTTTTTAAGGAACCTCTGAAAAATTACCCATATTCGCCATGTGTTGTTGAATGCTCCAAAAAATGCTTATTGGCTGCGTGCAAACGCCGCTTTTTTTGGCCTGTTCGCCTAGCCAGCGCTTCGCCGCGTAGATGTTCAGAGGCACTTTAATAATCCCTGCGCCACAATAATTTAGCGCCGCCCTGGCCGTTTTGGCCGGTATTGCTTTCAAAGTTTACGCTGGGGGTTAATTCCACTTCTATTTGCCCCTGCCAGGGGGTATTGGGGTTTGGGGTGCGTTGAATTTCCACATACACCTTATCGCTAATATATTTGCCCACACCTACGTTTACGCCGGTACTGCCGTCGGTGTTTTTCTCCGAATCAATTTTTAGCCGATCAACTCCCAATAAAGAGCGGGTGGAATCCATTAAATTAAAGCCGTCTCCGGCGCGCAATTGGTTAACTGCTGCGGCTAATTGCAGGCCTTCGAACGGGGTGATGGTTTCAATGCGTTTGCCGAAAATTAACCGCGCTAAGACTTCATCCGGCGGCAGGGTTGGGGTGGAGCGCAGGTCTAAATTCAGGTGATTTAAATCCCCCTGCAGGCGCGCTTGAATGGTTAAATCCTCGCCGCTATTGACGCGTGATTCATAGTGAGCGGGCATATCCAAATAAATTTGCCCCGGCGCTAGGCGAATGTCGCCGGTATCTAAAATAAAGCGCTTATTAAATAACTCCAGGGTGCCTTTGGTGGTGTAAAAATTACCGTTGTAGGCCAATTGATTAAGGGGACCTTGGGTGCGCAAGGTGCCTTCCACTTGTGCTTCTAAGCCGCGCCCGCGCACTTGGCTGTTGGCGCCTAATTGCCACTGCACATCAATTAAGGGGCTGGGCCAAAACGCACCTGTCGGTTTTTGGCCGCGTTTATTTATTTCTTCTACTACTAATTCTTTAATACTGCTGCCAAAGGCGTTGGAGAGTTTTAAGGTGGTGGGGGAGAGGTTGAGGGCGCCGCTCAATGCCAATTGCCGCTCCTGCAGCGTCGCTTTAATGTCGCCAGTGGCTTTAGCCTCTAATTGCCGGTTATTAATAATTTGCAGGCCGGCGAGGGCGAGGTTTAATTGGCAGGCGGCGGCGGGATAAATCTCTGGGCAGCCGCCGCTTAAGGCGAGTGTGCCCGCGCCGGAATCTTTCGCTGTGCCTTGCTGCACGCTTAATTGATTGTGCGTTACCGCCAGATTCACATTGATGTCGGTTAATTCAATGTGAATCT
>DAOQGS010000346.1:0-4398 GCA_035338675.1 Cellvibrionaceae bacterium | reverse complement strand
CCGGGTCCAGATCCAGCATGATGTCCTGGCCGCCGCGAAAGGAAAAATGGTGTTTTTTAGTCTGTTCTAAGTGTTGATTGATGTAGTGCAGGTAGGTCTCTTCCCGCACCGGCGGCTTTTTGTTCAGCTCGTCCCGGCTCTTTTTTAAATCCCCTACCAACTCGTGCATACGCGCTTGCAGCTTATTGACCAGGGAGCGCATTTTGCGGTTTTGAAATAACAACACTGCTACGGCTACTAAGGCTAGGCCGAATGCTTCCCAGGCGAGAATAAGCAAAAAGTTAGGCGATTCCATGAGTCATTTTGTTCTGTGCGCCGTAAATGCAATAGCAAAGCCGGGGCGGATGCCCTTAGGTCTAATTCCAAGTATGGTATAAGAATCGCCATTTATCTAAGTTGTTATCTCTATCGGTAAAAACAGCTTGAGTTCCGCTGGCTGCTTGTGTACATTTGCGCTCCTTTTCGGGGGGTACCACCTTCCGTTGGTGAGGTGTCCGAGTGGCTGAAGGAGCACGCCTGGAAAGTGTGTATATCGCAAGGTATCGAGGGTTCGAATCCCTCCCTCACCGCCATAATCCAAACCCCAGTGATCGCAAGGTCCTTGGGGTTTTCTTTTTTCGGCGCGGTTAATTCGACGTCACGCTGAGCCTGGGGCCAATAGGCCCTTGCCACTGCGCTACTGAATGCGCTCTTCGTTAAAGTATTTCAGATGAATTTCCGGTTCGATACTGCTGTGGAATTTGGTTTTAACCAGGGTTTTGATGCGCGCTTTGAGCTCGTGTAGATCGCTGGCCTCCACCCGAATGTGATCCCCCACCGCCTGGCCCACCACGGCGCCATCTGGAAAGGTGGAAACGTGGAAAATCATTTTGTTGCTGGCGGAGTGTGCCGCCCATTTGTAAATAAACCGCCAGTGGGAAATCGCGCCGAGAATCACGAATATATGGAACACGTCGTGGCCGCCGATGTACGAGGGCCAGATGACCGGCCACTGCAAAAAATCACACACAGCGCCGATCGAATAAAAAATACCGCCCAGCACTAAACCGCGCAGTTTTTCCCCTGCATAGGCTTTGCGGAATTTATAGCCGGTAAGCGCGCCCATCCAGCCGAGACCTAAAAATAAGCTGGTAATTAACCACTGGGGAAAGGATGTGAAAAATATCGCCTCAAAAATTAACCCCAGCAGGCCGATGCCCCAAACGGTTGAGAGAATTAACCAGCGCCAGGGGCCGCGAAATAAAATGACGTGGATGGGGGTAAATGTGCCGGCAATTAATACCCAGATGGCGGCGTGATCCAGGCGCTGTAAAACGGCGCGGGCATCGCCCGTTTGGGCCAGCAGGTGATACACCCCGCTCATGGAAAATAAAAAAACCAAGGCAAAGGAGTACAAAGACAGGGCGGCGATGCGCACGGCGTTGCCCTTGCCCTTCTTGAGCAGGAAAAACGTTGCTATGCCGAAGAAGACCGCCGCTAATAGGTGTGTCCAGCTGCTAAACGGGTCATTAAAGCCCAGGAGGGCTGTACTACTGCTCATGGATGCTGACTCGCGGGTGGAAATTGCTAGGAAGCTTCTTACGATTGAATACCAAACTCAGAGGCGTTTGGAAATAGCTAGCTGGGGCGATCAAGCCGATGATCCCTAAGACAATAGGCCAAAGGCTGTCTGCCTGTGGTTGGTTCAAAAAGGGTGTCAGTGAAAGTATGGCGCAGATTGGTGACGGCTGTAGTGCGGCTAAGGACATGGAGCTAAATTAGCTGGCGCTAGTTGAACGGGCGGAGGGAGACGGTTTAGTGACGCAACAGTGGTTTTTCAAGGGGGCAGGGCAAGGTGCATGTGCTTGTGGCCTGCATGGCTGGTTTTACGATAAGGCTAACAGCTCACCTCAGCCCCTTTGCCCAGGCCTTCATAGGCTTTAACCACCAGTTGATCCTGGGGGCTTTCAGCCTTGAGTTTGGCAGCTAAGTGGGCGCTGATATTTTCCACCGTAGTATCCTCATCCATCAGGTACACCGCCGCTTTGGGGATCTGCAGGCGAAAGTTGCCCTGGCTTGCGCTGTAGGCAAATTCCCAGTGGTCGGCATGCTCGGCGACTATGTCGGCCCGGGTGCCGATATAAATATCCCGCCACGCCTTGGCAACCTGCTCCATGCTAGTCTCGCACAGCTGGCCATTGCGCCAAATCTTGATAATAGAGCGATGACCGTGGGCGATGCGCTGACAATTGCCCAGGTGTTTTTTCAGGCCGTGGCTGTAGTGGTAGAAGGGGCCATCGGTTTGCTCCGGGCGAAAGTTCAGTTCAATGCTGGAAACGCCGGGGCCGAAGTCGCCCTTAAGCTGGCCGATACACCAGGCGGCCACACTGGCCGGAGTAATCTGCGCGGTGGGGATATGGCAAAAGGCTGTGGCCGGGCCGCAGGTTTTAAGCACAAGGCCACCGCCATAGTTGAAGCTGAGGCTATTGTTATCCTCTGCGGCCAGCTGTGGCGCGAGGCTTGGCACTAATAATTTGTGGTCCAGCGTGTCGTCCAGCCACTGGCGCAGGTGTTTTTTAACTCGGCCAAAATCGCAAATCATGCCCTGCTCATCCAGGCTGCCCACTAGGTGTATGCTGGCAAGCCAAGTCTCGCCCAGGAGCCCGCGCTCGGGGCAGAGGTAACTGAAATCGACATTGGTGAGCTGATCAACAAAAAGGCGCATGGCTATGAACGAGCAGTGGCAGGAGGGGGAGGATTATAGGGTGAAACTGTGCTTTTATGTGCCGGTAGATGCGCTTGATGCTGTCAAAGCGGCCATTTTTGCCGCCGGGGCTGGTGCTTTGGGGCATTACCAGCACTGCGCTTGGCAAACATTGGGGCAGGGGCAGTTCAAGCCACTGACGGGCGCCAAGCCGCAAATCGGCGCGGTGGGAGAGCTGGTGTCTGTGCCGGAATACAGGGTTGAAGTGCTGTGCAGCGGGCGAAACGCCGCCGCAGTGGAGGCGGCCCTGTTAAAGGCACATCCCTATGAAGCGCCCGCCTATGACTTCACCCTACTGTGGCGCCCAACGCCCCAATAATGGCGCCTTTTTATACCGCTTTGGTGAAGGGTAATACCGAGGCCGCCTGCTTGGGCGGGTGTTGTCTGTTGGCACTGATGCCCTGCAGAGCATTATTCAGTTGAGACACCGAGTCGAACATCATCTGGGAGAGCTCAATACAGGCCCCCATAGGTGAGCTGTGCAGCCTGCGTTTGCAGTCAATTTGAAACTGCAAGCCGCGCAGCCTACGCTGGATGGACTCAGGCGCCGAGGCGATCAAGCGCTCGATTTCATGGCGGCGAAACGCCTCAAGTTGTGCGGGGCTCTCTTTGGCAAGAGCGATCAGTTCATCCACTGCGGGCCATTCGGATTGCATGGGGTACCTCGTTGCAGGCAAGCCTTACGGAAAGACAGCTCCCCCTATGTAAACCAGGTGTTGGGGGGCTGTTGCTTGATTAAAAATCATACTATCAAGATTCTATTCGCTATGTTAATAGCAAAACCTATATCAAATTTTTATATGCTGGAATTGCGCGGCCTCAGGCCGGGTGGACAATTGAGAATTGTGCGCGCAATGTGAACTTGTCGAGTAAAGAGTGTGTGAGCAAGTGAGTAATGATATGGCCGAAAACACAGACAACCGGCGGCGAGTGGCCGCAGTGCTGGTGCTAGAGCGCGGCAGCCCGAGCAACCCGGAAATCCTGTTGGTAAAACGCGCGCGGCATTTAAATTCCCATGCCGGGGAGGTGGGGCTGCCCGGCGGCATGGCAGAACCGTTTGACCAGGATTTGTGGCATACCGCTTTGCGGGAGGCTCAGGAGGAGGTGGGCCTGGTACCGGATTCGGTGCTATTGCAGCGCTCCTTGCGGCACGCCTTTACCCGCCAGGGGGTGGAAGTGGCGCCGTTTGTAGCCGCTTGGCAGCAGGAGCACCCCTTGAGCCTGTGTGCCGATGAAATTGAGTCGGCCTTTTGGTTGCCGGTGAGTTTTTTAAAGCAGGACCAGCGGGTGCGCACGGATATTTTTCCCCGCCAAACAAAAGAATACTGGGCGCCGGTGTACCGCTTTGCCGGCCAGATTATCTGGGGGTTTACCGCTCGCTTGTTGGTGGAATACATGAATCTCTGCCACGGTGCCGCTATTGGCCGCAGCCACCAGGCGCCGGTGGCGCGCTTCAAGCCCGCTTAAGATTGTTAAGCGCGCTGCAGTATAAGTTCGAGAACAAATTTGCTGCCGAAGTAGGCCAGCAATAAAAAGGCGAAGCCTGTGAAGGTCCAGCGCATGGCCGCCGCGCCGCGCCAACCCCAGGCGTGCCGCCCCCACAGCAGCAGCGCGTAGGTGGCCCAGGCCATAAGGGAAAATACAGTCTTTTGCGC
>DAOQGS010000345.1:0-4403 GCA_035338675.1 Cellvibrionaceae bacterium | reverse complement strand
AGCACATCGCCGCTGCCTGCGGTGGCGAGCACCGGGTTGCCTACCTTGGCAATAAATCGCTGATTTCCCGAGGCGATCACAGTGCCCGCCCCTTTTAACACCACCACCGCCTGGGTCTTGGCGGCAAGATTCGCAGCGGCGGCTAAGCGATCGGCCTGCACCTGCTCGGTGGTAATGCCCAGCAAGCGGGCCGCCTCAGCAGGATGGGGGGTAATAATGCAGGGGCTGGGGCAGCTGAGGCCTGCGGTGGTGCGAGCCAACAGGTTTAAGCCATCGGCATCAAGCACCAGGGGTTTGCCGCTGCTGAGCACGCTTTGATGCAACTGCTGGCCCCAAGGCTCCTGCCCCAGGCCAGGGCCTAGGGCGAGCACGCTTGCTTTAGCCGTAAGGCCTGCTAAATCCGCCGCTGTGTTGACGGCTTTGGCCATAATTTCCGGCCTGCGCACTTGGCTGGCCAATACGTGTTCGGCCCGGGTGGCAAGGCTGACCAGCCCCGCCCCCACTTTAAGGGCGGCCTCGCTGCACAAAAGCCCGGCGCCCCCCATGCCCAGCTCGCCACCCACCACCAATACATGGCCGCTGTGGCCCTTGTGGGCATCTGCCGCCCGGCGCGGCAACAGGCCTGCACAGGTTTGCGCATCCACGCGGGTGATGGGCGCGGGCGGGTAAAATTCAGGGGCGATGGCAAGATCATCAAACAGCACCTCGCCGCACAAGGCAGGGCCTGAGCCTGTGAAGAGGCCAGGCTTGAGGGCGACAAAACACAGGCTGAGGCTCGCCTGCAGCGCCGCGCCCAGCACCCGGCCGGTATCGGCACAGAGGCCGGAGGGAATATCCAAAGCCAGGCGGGGGGCGCGGTATTGGTTAAGCTTCTGAATAAGCGCGGCGGTGGCCGGGCGCACTTCACCTGTCAAGCCGATACCCAGCAGCGCATCCACAATCAATAGCTGCTCGGGGACTTGAGCAGGCAGGGCGCTGGCCGGTTGTATCTCTACCTGTTCTTGCAGAGCAAAAGCATAGGCGTCAGCGGCTTCACGGGAGAGCTTGGCCGGGTCCTCCGCCCAGAATAGGCTTACCTGGAGGCCGCGGGATTTGGCCAGGCCCGCCAGCACATAACCGTCGCCGCCATTGTTGCCACCGCCGCAGAAGATCCACAGGTGCGCTTGGGGGTAGCGAGCGAGGATCAGATTGAGGGCGGCGCGGGCGGCGCGTTTCATCAGCACCACGCCAGGGGTGCCCGCCGCAATGGCAGCGGCGTCAATGGCTTTTACAGCGGCGGCCGGATAGAGGCCCTGGGGCAGAGCTGGCATAGAATCTCACCAAAAAAGAGGCCCGCTAGTATACGCAGGCCCAGTGCCGCCCCCAAGCGCTTAAGGCCGCAAAATGCACAGATTCCCGCAGCGCCAGCTGAGGTCTTTTCAGGCACAATAGCCGCCCCTGCGCGCCACCCCAAGCCCCTATGAGCACAAGCCCCTTTTACCTCGAGCTGACCGCCGCCCTGCGCCGCCGCGCGCAGGAGCTGGGGTTTAGCGCCATGGGCGTGAGCGACACAGACCTGCACCGCTACATCCCAAGGGCCAGGGCCTGGATCGACCAGGGCAATCACCTGCCCCTAGAGTGGATGGCCGAGCAACAAGCGCTAAAAGAAAACCCCGCCCAACTGGTGCCCGGCACCCTGCGCATTATCTCCCTGCGGATGGACTATTTGCCCAGCCGCAAGGGGCATATCGAGGTGCTCAAAGATCCCAACAAAGCCTACATCGCCCGCTACGCACTGGGCCGGGACTACCACAAAACCCTGCGCAAACGCATTGCGCAGCTGGGGGACTTTATGCGCGATTGGGTGCGCCGCCACCGGCCGGATGAAGCCATCGCCTACCGCGCGTTTGTGGATAGCGCACCGATAATGGAGCGCCCCCTGGCGGAAAAAGCAGGCTTAGGCTGGATCGGCAAAAACAGCCTGATTATTCACCCCCAGGCCGGCAGTTTTTTTCTCTTGGGGGAGCTGTTCACCAACCTGCCCCTGCCTTTGGATACTCTGCCTGTGGCCAACCAGTGCGGCGACTGCACCGCCTGTTTAAGCATCTGCCCCACCGATGCCTTCCGGGCGCCCTATGTGCTGGAGACCCAGCGCTGCATCGCGTATTTAACCATCGAAAACAAGGGCCCGATTCCAGAGGAATACCGTGAGGCCATGGGCAACCGGGTATTCGGCTGCGACGACTGCCAGGCCATCTGCCCCTGGAATAAGTTTGCCGGGGTGGCCCAAGTGGGGGACTTTGCCCCCCGCCACAATCTGCAGCAGGAGGATTTATTGACCCTATTTAACTGGGATGAAACAACCTTTCTGCACCACACCCAGGGCAGTGCCATCCGGCGCATCGACTACCGCCGCTTCCTGCGCAACCTATCCATCGGCCTTGGCAATGCGCCAAGCCACCCGGATATTATCGCCGCCCTTAAGACACGCCTGAACGATGGCGCCTTGTTTGATGAAGAAACCCCCTGGCTGCAGGAGCATTTTGAGTGGGCCCTAGCCCAGCAGCTAAACCCCCATCGGCGGCGCAAACGCAAAATCAAACGCCCGGCCGAGCAAGCCCCTATTCAATAAACGCCTTGCCCCGCAGGGACACCAGCTCATCCACCGGGCTTGAGCGAAATTCCATCGCCACACTAATCTCCCCCTTCGGGTCCACCTTAAAACAGCGGGCCAAATGCTTAGGCAGAGCGAGCTTAAAGCGGCCGCCGTTTTCAGCGGCCGGGTAGGTGGTGACACTATAACTTTTGGACAGCACTGGGCTGCGGGAGCAAGCGGCGGTCACCGCCACAGAGAACTCCACCTTTTGTTTGGTGTATTTCACCGGGCTAAATACCAGCACCAAGCTGCGGTTTTCAAAGCTGCCGCTAAAAGTGGGCATCAATAGTTTGATGTTTTGATTCTTCTGATTATCCAGCGCCCACAGCACACTGCCGTCATTGGCCGCCAGGGCGCCGCCTGCGATACAACCTCCTAAAGCCAACACCACTTGGCCGAATTTTCTAACGCGATTTACACAGGGCATAAGCTCAACTCATCTAGGCTGCACGCAGCACCAACCAATCGCCCCAGGGGCACAGAAGCCCAGGGCGTTCACTATAACGCGGGCGCAAGATTACCCTGCCCCACTCAACCTCCGCTAAAAAATCCTGAACACTGTGCAGAAGCGCACAGGCGCTCCGATTACTTAAGCGACTCAACTAAGCGCCGGGGCACAAACACTCGCCCGCTCGGCCCCAGGATCACCTCAATCGGGTGGCGGTAGATGCGGCTAATCGCTTCTGCCGTCAACACCTGCGCCACCGGCCCCGCCGCAATCTCCCCACCCTCAAACAACAGCAGACAGTGGCTGCAAAACTGCTCGGCTAAATTGACATCGTGCAGGCTCATCACCAAGGCACCGCCACCCCCGCAGCTAGCCGCAATCAACTGCGGCAGCAGGCTCATCTGCTGGTGCAGGTCCAAGTGATTGGTGGGCTCATCCAACACCAGCCAGGGCGCCGCCTGCACCAGCAGGCCCGCCAAGGCCATACGCTGGCGCTCACCGCCGCTCAGCTCACAGGTATAGCGGCTGGCTAAAGGGGTTAACTGCGTCTGCTCTAGGACCTGCGCCACTTTGGCCAGATCGCACAGGCGCTGGCGGCCCCACAGGCCCTGCTTAGGGTAACGGCTGAGCAACAGCCAATCGCGCAGGCGAATGGGCAGGTCGGCGGTTTGATCCTGGGCGAGAAACCCCAAACTGCAGGCGCGCTCGCGGGGGCGATGGGCCGCCAAAGGGCGCCCCAGCAGATGCACCTCACCGGCCGCTGCGGGCAACAGGCCCGCCAAACACAGCAGCAAACTGCTCTTGCCCGCCCCATTGGCCCCCAACACACCCCATACCTCCCCCGCCGCCACCTGCCAATCCAAGCGGTGCAGAATCCGCTTACCGCCGCGCTGCAGGGTTAGGTTAGAACACCTAAGCATCGCGGCCCCCATAGGCCGGTTGGCGCAGCAGGTACAACAATAGGGGCACACCCAACACGGCGGTTAACACCCCCACCGGGATTTGCACGGGCGCCAGGAGCAGGCGCGCGGCGGTGTCCGCCAGCACCAACAGCAGCGCCCCCAACACACAGCAGGCGGGCAATAAAATGCGCTGATCCCACACTCCGAGCAGCCGCAAACTGTGGGGCGCCACCAGGCCAATAAACCCCAAGTTGCCGCCGATGCTCACCGCCAGGGCCGTGCAGCCGCAGGCCAACAAAAAGAGCGCCCAGCGCACTGGCACCACCGGCACGCCCAGGGCCTCAGCCGCCAGCTCCCCGCGCAGCAATAAATTGCACGCACCCGCCAACAAAGAGGCACCCACCAGCGCAAACCCCAG
>DAOQGS010000344.1:0-4419 GCA_035338675.1 Cellvibrionaceae bacterium | reverse complement strand
CGGGCTGTCAGCCCTAACCCCGCCACCAACATCAGCCAATTGGCCGGTTCGGGCACTGCCGGAATATCCGAGGCGGCGATTCTAAAATTGTCCAGGGCGCCATAACCGCCTTCGAGTAAATCCACCCGCAGCGTGACATGGCCGTTGGTATTGCCAGCGGTACTCAGCCCGACGGCAGCGTGGCTCCAATTAAATGTCCAGCGATTATCTGCCAAAGTGCCGCTGGCCTCGGCGCGGGAGAGAAAACTGCCGCTCCCCAAACCTACGGCACCGCTTGGATTGTCGTATAAGGAGAGCTGAAATTTAGGCGCCTTGCCGTCATAAAATGGCCCGCCAAAATTATTTAAATCAATGGATGAAATATCGAGATCAAAATTGAGAAATTTATAGGCGCCCACATCAAAAGACAGCGCCAACCAATCGTCCTGGCGATCGGATAACATGGAAATCACGTGCTTACCGGCAATGCCTTGGGGGTCTTTAAACCCTCCGCCGGGATTGCCTGCCACCGTCCAGGCGGAGCTGCCGCCCACTAGCAGAGTTTCAACCGTGTAGGTTTGGGCAAATTCAAATCCAGCTGGTTGATTGGCATAAAGATTATTAACGGTGCGAAAGATATTCACATCGCCGCCGTCGTTTACAAAATTAACCGGGTGCTCAAAATCCTGTTCATATAATAAAACCTCCCCATGTGCACTGCTGAGGGAAAGGGCAAAAATACCGCCGATAATTAAGTTCAATTTATTCATAACATGCTCCGGAATTTTAAAAGGGGTACCCAGCATAGAGCAGATTAATGGCCTGGCAAACGTTGGGGCATAAAAAAGGCAGCCGAAGCTGCCTTTTTCAAATCTAAATCACTAACCCATTATGGGAAGGTGGTCCAGATATATTTGGCTATGTCGTTAGCACAGGCTTGGTCACAGCTGCCATATTTGGTATTGAGCGTTTTGTTTTTGTAGGTCGTTTTTGTTTGTGGCATGGAGTCTACAATCTTCGCTGCAATACCCTCGATAGTCAGGTATCCAGAACCATTTGGATCGATCATTGCCGCTGTACTCAAGGGGATTAGAGAAAGGCCACCCGAACCATCGGCGCCATGGCAGGTTGCACAGCCCTGGGTTGCAGATTCGAACAGGGCCTTACCGCGAATTGCTGAGGGTAAGGTAGTTGCATAGGCCGTAACGTCCGCCGCTTGCTGAACAGTCAATTTGTTCTTAGACGGCATATAGGCTTTGATGTAGTCGTTCAAGTTAAGCGCCACTGGTAACAATGCACCGGCATAGGTGGTGTACTGAGTTTTTAGCGGTTCAATTGGTGGGATTCCCCCGTCAGTACCAGCAATATCGCCTTCGCCAAAGTTGTAGTGACAGGTTGCACATTTGCCTGTTGAGTTGCCGTACAGAGTTGCACCAGTTGCAGCGTTACCTACAGCACCACTTGAGCTGCTAGAAGAACTTGAAGAAGAACTGCTGGAGCTTGAACTGCTAGAAGAACTTGAAGAAGAGCTGCTAGAGCTTGAGCTGCTGGAAGAACTTGAAGAAGAACTGCTAGAGCTTGAGCTGCTAGAAGAACTTGAAGAAGAACTGCTAGAGCTTGAGCTGCTGGAAGAACTTGAAGAAGAACTGCTAGAGCTTGAGCTGCTAGAAGAACTTGAAGAAGAACTGCTAGAGCTTGAGCTGCTGGAAGAACTTGAAGAAGAACTGCTAGAGCTTGAGCTGCTGGAAGAACTTGAAGAAGAACTGCTGGAGCTTGAGCTGCTAGAAGAACTTGAAGAAGAACTGCTAGAGCTTGAGCTGCTAGAAGAGCTGGACGATGAACCCACGACGGCACAGGCAGCGGCGCTAACGCCGGTTTCTTTCACGCCTACTCGGTCGATGTTAGGAAGACCCGATGCAGTGGTGGCGCGCAGGGTGATGGTGTGAGCGCCAGCGGGCAGGTTCAGCTCGATCAGTTCTTCGCTCCAGTTGGTCCAGCTAGTGGTGGAGGTGCCAAGGCCTGATTTTACTTTGGTGCCGTCAACAAAAATGTCATAACCGCGAGCGGAGGAGGCGCCGTTGGCATAGCGCACGGCGGTGTTGTAGGTGCCTGCGTTGGCCGCAACTACGCTATAGCTTACGCTGGCATTTAGGGCATTTTCAGAGTCCGCATAGCCAGTGCCGGTAAAGCCGGAATAAACAGTATCAACTACGCCTTTAAAGTCGCAGAAGCCGAGGGTGCTTTCTTGAATCCAGAGGCCATAAGCTTGGCCACCGCTGGAGCTTGAGCTGCTGCTTGAGGAGGATGAGCTAGAGGAAGAGGATGAACTAGAGCTTGAGCTAGAACTGGAACTAGAGGATGAACTCTTGCCGCCGACGCCCGGTAAAATGCCGCCGCCGCACGCGGTCAGCGCTGTGCTTACAGCACCTAAAATAGCTAAACGCATCGCTAGCGTTTTAACGTTGCTAAATCTCGTAACAGACATCGCAATAAACTCCCAGGAGGATATAGTTGTGGTCTTAGGAACCCATGTTCACCGCGAGAGCTTCCGGCAGCTCGGGGGTACTTATTAATACTTTATTAATCGGTGGCTGGGTTCAGTTATGGAATTGCTGGAGGCTCGCAGGCTTGTTTAGAGAGACACTCACACCCGTACCATTCTAATCAGCGGCGCAGGGCCTTCCGCGCCGCAGGTCACAATCGGCGGTATAGCCCTAAAGAAATACTGGGAATGTGTTTTTGGTCACAGCAAATCAAGACTCAGATCACGAAAAAATATCTGATTATTTTGATTTTCATCGCGAATTTCCATGGGAAGTTGGATTTTGCGAAGCAAAGAAGTCAGCCCAAGGCGGGGTATGCAGATTTTAATTTCAAACTTTAGTCTGATTAATGATGCGAAGGGAAATGCAAAAAACGCTTTGGGGCTATTAAACCGCGGGGTAAAAAACAATTACAGCTTCGTTAGTGGGTGCACAATAGGGGTATTAATTTTCCGTATCGAAATTAAAATCCATACTTTCGGCGGGCCCCTGTAAATAATATCCCTGAATAAAATGCACGCCGGATTGCCAGAGTTTGGACAAGACGCTGGCGTTTTCCACAAAGGGCACAATGGTGATTTTTTCCAATTGATGCAATTGCCCCACCAGATCAGCAAGGGCTTTTGGCTCGCTGTGGCCGCTTTGTAATTCTTGGGTAAAGGAGCCGTCCACCTTAACAAAATTGGCCGCCAAATGGCTTAACACGGCGAAGGGGTGCAGCACGCAACCGAAGTGGTTAATACACACATCGCAACCGAGGGCTTGCAGAGCAAAGGTTAGCTCTTTGGCGTGGTTGAGGTTGTTATTAACGTCTACCTCATTTAATTGAAAAATTAAGCCGTCGGCGGCGAGTTTTGCCGCCTTAAATGCCACTGCCAACCAGGGCACCAAGGACTTATCCTTAATCGAGGATTCACTTAGGTGAATGATCATGCGCGTGGGATGGCCTTTGCCGCGGTGTTCGGCCAGCAATTTAATGGATTCCAAAATAACCCAGCGATCGATGCGGATCATGGCGCCCATTTTTTCGGCCACGTCAAAGAACTCTGCGGGAGTTAGGTCCTCGCCGTCCACCTCGCGCATGCGCAGCAGCACTTCGTAATGCTCTTTATCCGAGCCGCGCAGGCTCAAAATCGGTTGGAATAACAGTTTAAAGCGGCCCTGATCCAGGGCTTTTTGCACCATCTGGGCCACTTGTTTTTCGCTGTGTTCGCGCTCTTGGTTGGCCTTGGCCACCTCGGGTTCATAGATGCGCGCCGACAGATTTTTATTCTGCGCCCGCTCTTTGTGTAACAGCTCAAGGGCTTTAATGGCGTGGGCTATGGGGGTTTCCGCCGAGACGGTGGTGTCGTTGATCAATCCTATGCCCAGGGCATAACCGAACATAAGGGTGACATCGTCTACGGTGACTATGTGCTCGCGCAGATTGCGGCCTATGGCTTCGGCGCGGCCTAGGGCGGCGTCGGCGGAAATGCTCGGCATCAGCAACATAAAACAATCGTCGCTGTAGCGGCAGAGGATTTCGCCGTTCTGGCAGAGGCTTTTTAAGTGGGCGGCAATAATGCTGAGGGCTATGTCGGCAGCGGCTACACCCAGGCGGGTTTGCACTATGCCGAGGAAGTCTTCCACTTCGATGCTGACCAGGGCCGAGGTGGAATGATCCGTGAGGGTGCGGGCGAGCACTTGTTCGAGTTGTTCCACTAAATGGTGGCGGTTAAACAAGCCGGTGACTAGGTCCTGATTGCGGATCTGTTGCACCTGCGCCGCCACCTGCACTTCACCCCGTGCGACGCCGGGTTTCACCACCAGCTGCACGCAGGTTTCATCGTCGTAGAGGGCTTTGCGCACTTCAAAATTGAGGGTTCGAGCACTGCCTTCGGCATCTACCACCTGCCAG
>DAOQGS010000343.1:0-4425 GCA_035338675.1 Cellvibrionaceae bacterium | reverse complement strand
GTGGTGTTTTTAATTCTCATCGCCATTCTGGTGATCGTGAAGCCGTTTTAATGCTCAGCGCCCCCAGCCTCTACGCCATTACAGACCCCTTTTTACTGCCCGGCGAGCGGCTGTTTACTGGGGTGGCCGAGGCTTTAGCAGGCGGCTGTGGCTGGATTCAGTACCGCAATAAAACCGCCGCCCCACAGGCGGTGCGCCTGGCTGAAGCCGCGCGCCTCAATGAGCTTTGTCAGCGCCATGGCGGCCAGCTGATTATTAATGATGATGTGGCGCTGGCCCAGGCGGTGGGCGCCGCTGGAGTACATTTGGGCCGCGAGGACGGCTCCATCGCCGCCGCCCGCGCCCTCTTGGGGCCAGATGCCATCATCGGCGCCACCTGCCATGCAAGCCTTGAGTTTGCCCAGCAGGCCCTCAGTGAGGGCGCCAGTTATATTGCCTTCGGGCGCTTTTTTCCCTCTGCGACCAAACCCCAGGCCAAACCCGCCCCCTTAAGTTTGATTGCCGCAGCCCGGCGCCTAAGTGCCCCTGTAGTGGTGATCGGCGGCATCAACCCGCAGAATTTGCCGAGCTTAAAACACGCGGGGGCGAGCTGTTTTGCCCTGTGTGAAGCGGTGTTTGGCGGGGCGGATGTGCTGGCGCGCTGCCGACAATTGCTGGCGTTGGCGCAGGCCTAAGGCGGCACAGCTCCAGAGGAAGTGTCATTAGGTTAGGCGTTATGAGGTGAGTTTTTACTCGTAGGTTGGCAGCGCGCATAGTCACATGGATGTGGTAGAGCAATGCAGGAGCAATTGCCGAGCGGCTTCCGACATCCATCCGCCAGCATAAAAGCTAGGCATTGCAATGGCTCGGCGGGATGTCGGAAGTCGCTGCGCTCTTCCAACCTACGCCAGAATGGGCTTCTCCTTAACTTAGTGGGTTCGATTTTCTACAGTGGAATTGATTAAGTGCTTCATTAAGCCGCCAGGGCTTGATCCAGCGCCGTAAGCGCTCCGGCGAGGGCTTCTGCCAGTGCCTCGAATGCCTCGGGGGTGAGGATTTCCTCTAGGGGGCCATCGCTGGTTTTGATGCGTTTTTCCAGCCAGGCGGCGCGCTGGCTCAGGGCTTTGGCGCCTAGGGTGGCGGCGGTGCCTTTGATGGAATGGGCGGCGGTGCTGGCCCGTTCGCGGTCCTGCGCCAAGGCTGCGCTGTTAAGTTCAGCGATTAAACGCTCCGTCTCCGGCCCCAGGTTGGCGAGCATCTTTTGGTAGAGGGCGCGTTTGCCGCCGAAGCGGCGCAGTATGTCGTCCAGGCCGTCTACCCAGTCGCCGGCTGGCGGCTCGGTCTCGCGGAAGGAGGGTTCAACTGGAGCTTGCGGTTGGGCCGGGGATTGAGGCGACGCGCCAGGCGGCCCCTCGGGTACGGATTCTGGCGGCGGCTGGAATAAAGGCGCTGCCTCAGGTGCTGCTGCATCGCGGGTATCTCTGGCCAGATCATCCTGGGCCTCAGCAGGCTGAGCTTCAGCCTCGGGCCTGTCCTCTGGGGCTCGCTGTGGCTCCTCCTCGTTATCGAGTTCATCCCCTAGCAAATCAAAGAAGTCCACTACCGGCAGGCTCTCCTCCAGATCGCCAAGGTCCAATTCCTCGTCCGCTGCCCGCGCTTCGGTTTGGGTTTCAATGCCGCTCGTCAAGGCCTGTGCAACGGGCAGCTCTTGCTCTTGCTCTTGCTCTTGCTCTTGCTCCAAATGAGCATCCGGCACTGGCCCGGCTACTTCTGCCGCACCTTCAACAAACTCTGCATCGGCATCAGCCGATAAGGCTTCTGCCGACTCATCCAAGTCTGCATCAACCAGGTGCGAGGCCTGATCAGTCTCTTGCTCAAGTGTGGGCGCTGGCTCAATCCCAGCCGCAGCGGCAAGCTCGGCCTCAGCTGCAACAGCAACCTGGCCGGTGTTGCCGAGCGCCTGGCGGATGGCGGCCACAACCAGGTTTAGATCGATGGGTTTACTCAAGTGGCCATCCATTCCGGCAGCGAGGCACTCATCTTTGTCCTCCGCCGAGGCGTTGGCGGTCATGGCGAGGATGGGCAGGTTCAGGCCCTGTTTGCGCAGTTGCCGGGTGGCCTCCAGGCCATCCATTACCGGCATTTGCAGGTCCATGAGAATTAAATCGTAGGCGGCACCCCTGGCCGTAGCCTTGTTGACGCCGTCGCGGCCGTCCACCGCCAGGCTCACCTTAGCACCCACGCCGCCAAGCAGCTCCGCCGCCACCTGGCGGTTGAGGGCGTTATCTTCCACCACCAAAAGGGACACCCCGGCGAGAATTTGCGGGGCTGCGGCTTGGTCCGGCGCGGCTTGATCCCCGGCCAATACCAGGCGTAACACCTGCTCAAGGGCGGGCCGCACTATGGGTTTGCTCAGCTGCCAGAGGAACTGGGCGTCGTGGCCCTGATGCTGGGCCAGCTGTTCTTTCTCCCGCTGGGTGAGCAGCAGAATCACCCCCAGTGGCTCAGGGTTGATGTCGTGTAGTTGGCGGGCGAGGCTTAAGCCATTGGAAGTGCTCAGGCGCCAGTCCACCAGGGCCAGGCTAAAGGCCTCCCCGGCACGGGCGCGCCCTTCGGTGAGGCTCAGGGCATCGGCGGCGCTGTGGGCACTGGTAACTTGAAAGCCTAAGCGGGTGAGATCGCGCTCCAGTACCTCTATGGCTAGGGGCGTTTCGTGCACCAGCAGGACGGAGCCTGCCGCCGCCGGGCGGGCCTTAGCGGCAAGGCTTGGGGTGTCCCCTAGAGGCAGGTGGAGGGCAAAACTAAATTCACTGCCCTGCCCCAGCTCACTGGCCAGCTGCAGCTGCCCGCCCATCAGTTCAATCAGGTTTTTGGTGATCACCAGGCCCAGCCCCGTGCCGCCATAGCGGCGCGTGGTGGAGGCCTCCGCCTGCACAAAGCCGTCGAAGATACGTTTTTGCTGGTCCTCGCGGATGCCGATACCAGTGTCGCGAATACAAAAGCGCACCGTGCAGCGGCCGGGGTCAGCTTTGCTCGCCTCAGCGCTCAGCTGCACCCAGACCTGGCCCTGGGCGGTGAACTTCAGAGCATTGCCGATCAGGTTGATCAGCACTTGCTGGATGCGCAGCTTGTCGATCAACACCCGCTGGGGTAAGTCCGGCGCCAGGTCGAAGACCACCTCCACCGGTTTATCCCCCTGGTTGCCCGCCATCACCACCGCCACCTCGGCGCAGATATCGTCGAGGGAACAACTGGTCGGATCGATCACCAGTTTACCGGCGTCGATTTTGGAGAAATCCAGAATATCGTTGAGCAGCCCCAGCAGGGACTTGGCCGCCGTTTGGGCTTTGTTGACGTAATCCTGCTGGCGCAGGCCCAGCTGGGTTTGCGCCACCAGTTGCAGCATGCCCAGCACAGCGTTCATCGGCGTGCGGATTTCGTGGCTCATATTGGCCAAAAACTGGGACTTAGCCAGGTTGGCCGCATCGGCCTGTTCCTTGGCTTGGCGCAGGCGGTTTTCCAGTTCTTGCTGGCCGGTGATATCGCGGCTGATGCCGGTGACCTTAAACACCGCCCCGGCCAGGTCGCGCTCAAAGTAGGCGCCAAACTGCACGTAGCGCTGGCTGCCCTCGGGGGTGATGAACCGGTACACCCCGGCAAATTCGCCTGTGCTCGCCAAGGCGCTACTAAACCCCGCCGTAATACTGGCCCGCTCATCCTGGTGCACATGGCTAAACCAGTCCTCCATGCCGGCGGGCGGCGCCTCTAAAGGCTGGCCAAAAATCTCGCACATGCGCTCGTTCCAGTGCAGCCGCTGCTGAGCGGGCAGGTATTCCCACACCCCCAGCTCCGCCACTTCCGCAGCGGCCATCAGCTGGTCCTTGGCGGAGATCAGCGCCTGCTGCTGCTTGAGGCTCTCGGTGATGTCCGCCGCCACAATCAAATAGCCCACCAGTACACCGTCCTGGCCGCGCATGGCGCTTAAGGTGAGGGAGACTTTTAACTGGCTGGCGTCCTTGCGCACGTAAGTCCACTGCTGGGTTTGCGGGCCTAGCTCTAAAGCCTGGTGGCTCAGCAGGGCAAAGCCGCTTAAGTCCTCCGGGTTATCCACACTGGCCGCGTAACTGCTAAGTTCGTCCGCCAGGTGCAGCCGCGCAAAGGGCAGCTCCCCCAGCATCTCCTCGGCGCTGTAGCCCAACATGCGCTCCGCCCCGGTGTTAAACAGGGTGATGGCGCCGTGGGTATCGGTGGCGATAATCGCCACTTCCGAGGCCGCCTCCAGCACATCCCGCAGCAGTTGGCCCAGGCGCTGGTGCTCCTGCTCCACGGCCTTGCGGGAGGTGATATCAATGCTGAGGGCGACACATTTTTCCACCTGGCCCGCCTGGCCGTGGAAGGGCGCAATCACCGTATCAAACCAGCGCTCCTCGCCGGTTTTAGTGCGGT
>DAOQGS010000342.1:0-4432 GCA_035338675.1 Cellvibrionaceae bacterium | reverse complement strand
CACCCAAGAGTGCGGATGTATCGCCGGTTTTATCTGTGGATGGCTATGAAGCATTTATAGTGAAATCTGCACTTGTTGGGCAGGATTATCGCATTAGGGTGCGCACCCTCGCCAGCTATGCAACCAACCTGAATAAACGCTATCCCGTGGTAATTAAAATCGACGGCCAGTGGGATTTTTCCCTGCTGACTAGCGCTTATAATTGTTTATATTTCGACGGCCAAATGCCGGAGACTATTTTTATCGGCATTGATTGGAATATAACAGACGATAAGGTGCAAGCGTTGCGGGCGCGGGATTTATCTCCAGTTGCTCTACCCCAAATCCCCAATAGCGGCCAGGCTAAGGGTTTTGTGCAGGCTATTGCCAGCGAAATTCTCCCGGCGGTGAATAATCGCTACCGCACCACTGGCCAGGAGTTTTTGGTGGGCGGCTCTTGGGGCGGTTTGTTTGTTACCTATGCCTTAATGGAGCGGCCGGATGTGTTTGACGGCGCACTCGCTATTGGTAGCTCCTATGGCGGCGCCGACCAGAGTTTGCAGGCGCAAATAAATGCTCTTGCCAAGGCGCAGCCTTTAAAAGGTAACCGGTTTTATGCAGGCGCCGGGAAGTTAGACCCAGCCGTGCGTGGCAGCGAGGAATATTACGAGGCGCTTAAAAAAGCGGATATTAAAGGCTTGCACTATAAGATGGATTTTCTTGAGGGGTTTGGCCATTCGGGTATGAATATTCCAGGCTATGCTGCAGGCTTACAGTTTTTATTTGCCCGCCCCAACTTAACTATTACTAAGCAAAACTTGCAGAAGTTTGCAGGTGATTACGCGCCGGTTGGGGGCAAGGGAGATGGTTTGAAATTACAAGTCGGTGAGAACAACCTGCAAGTTGTGCTGGGTGATGAGGTCATTAATTTATTTGCTCTGGCAGAAAACCAGTTTTACCGCCAAGGAGTATTTTTTAATTTAACCTTTGAAGGCAATTGGGTGACGGCCGAAACCTTTTTTGGCACTAATCGTTACAAGCGGATAATGGGGGGCGGCAAATAAATTCCAGTCAATGAAGGTGCTTGGGTTGTCCGTAATAAACCCTTTATTGAGATAGGGGGTGGGGGCACTGTCATACAGTTAAACCTGTGCAGGGGCAATCCTTGTGGTTGCCCAGAGTGTACTTCGGCTAAGGGTCAGGATCTATGCGGCAGCAGGCACCCACAAGGTGCGCCCTAGGTTGTTATCTAATTAGTAAATCCCTAACTAAATCTAACTATTCAGCATCTTTTTATGTAGTCGGAGGCAATTCCTGCGCTGACAGGGAGCTATAACGTGAGTGTTTTAGTGCTGTGATCCCGTAATCCACTGCACCACCGCGAATCGATTATGCCGGATGGCTAAATCCTCCTGAATTTGCCGCCCCCGCAGTAGGGGTGAATAAAGAGTGTTGAATAGTTACAACTAAATGTCATTGGGGGCGGGGCACTGCCGTTTTTAGTTGTGTGCCCAAAGTTATTGGCTGCCTGGGCGTGTACCTATTTTGTCCTCACGGCCGGTCTGTGAGTGTCATCTCATAACACCCAAAAATTGCCTGGCTGGCTCAAAGCCAAATAAGAACTCAATTGACAATGGTTATCATTTAGAATAGTCTTGCTTCATAGTCATTGAGGTGAGCTTATGTACGTGTGTCTTTGCCAAGGGGTTACGGATCGCCAAATTCGCCAGTCTATTGAGGATGGGGCGGATACTTTGCGGGCTTTGCGCCAGCAGTTGGGTGTTATGGCCCAGTGCGGCAAATGCGGTTGCATGACCAAAGAGCTGTTGTTGCAAGCCCTGGATGAGCGCCAAAGCTCGACCTATTATCAGGTCGCCTAAACACACCGGCCCCTTGGTCGCTATCTTAAGCAGGGCTAAGCCCTGCAATCATTTATTGACACTGCTACCTGCCCCCTCCACACTTCCCGCCTTCACGCCCCAGCCCGCCTAGGGCACCCGCCATGTGGAGGACATTCTATGAAAGGCGACCCTAAAGTCATCGCTCACCTCAATATTATTCTCGGCAATGAACTGATTGCCATTAACCAATATTTTCTGCACGCCAAAATGTATAAAAACTGGGGCCTGAAAGCCCTGGCGAAACACGAGTATCACGAGTCTATTGACGAGATGAAACACGCAGACGTGTTGGTTGACCGCATTTTATTTTTAGATGGTATCCCCAATTTGCAGGACCTCGGCAAGTTGCTGGTGGGCGAGACCACCGAAGAGATGCTCAATTGCGATCTTAAGCTTGAAAACAAAGCCATTCCCGATTTAAAAGAAGCCATTGCCTACTGTGAATCCGTGCGCGATTACGGCACCCGCGATATTTTGCAAAGCATTTTAGAATCTGAAGAAGAACACGTGGATTGGTTGGAAACTCAATTGAGTTTAATCAATCAAGTCGGCCTGCAAAATTATTTGCAAACCCAAATGGAAGCCGCTTCCTAAGCCATTAGATGTTCAGCCTCTACAAGGCGCGATGTTGTCTGCCATCGCGCCTTACTTTTTTGGGCTGATGTTTTTTATTGATCTGTAATTTTAATAGCCCGCATTTTTAGGTACCTACCGTGATTTCCACCGCCAATATCACCATGCAATTTGGTGCTAAACCCCTGTTTGAAAACGTCTCCGTCAAATTTAATAACTCCAATCGCTACGGCTTGATTGGCGCTAATGGCTGCGGCAAATCCACCTTTATGAAAATTTTGGGTGGCGATTTGGTGCCCACCGGCGGCCAGGTAATGCTGGAGCCCAATGTGCGTTTGGGGAAATTAAAGCAGGATCAGTTTGCTTACGAGGAATTTACGGTATTAGACGCCGTGATTATGGGGCACACCGAATTGTGGGCGGTAAAAGCCGAGCGCGATCGCATTTACAGCTTGCCGGAAATGAGCGAAGAAGACGGCATGAAGGTGGCGGAATTAGAGGTGGCCTTTGCCGAAATGGACGGTTACACCGCTGAAGCCCGCGCCGGGGAATTACTATTGGGGTTGGATATTCCCATAGAGCAACACACGGGTTTAATGAGTGCGGTGGCGCCGGGCTGGAAATTGCGAGTGTTGTTGGCGCAGGCGTTATTTTCCGACCCGGAGGTGTTATTGCTGGATGAGCCTACCAACAACTTGGATATTAATACCATCCGTTGGTTGGAAGGCATTTTGCGTCAGCGCAATAGCACCATCATTATTATTTCCCACGACCGCCACTTTTTAAACGCTGTCTGTACCCATATGGCGGATTTAGACTACGGCGAGATTCGTATTTACCCCGGTAATTACGACGATTATATGTTGGCCTCCACTCAGGTGCGCGAGCGTTTATTAAGTGAGAACGCCAAAAAGAAAGCGCAGATTTCTGAACTGCAGGCGTTTGTTAGCCGCTTTTCTGCCAATGCCTCTAAGGCAAAACAGGCTACCTCCCGCGCTCGCCAAATTGAAAAAATCCAGCTGGATGATGTAAAACCTTCCAGCCGGGTAAGCCCTTATATTCGTTTTACTCAAAATAAAAAATTACACCGCCAGGCGGTGGTGCTGGAGAATATCAGCAAGGGGTTTGACCGCACCTTGTTTCAAGATTTTAGTATGCAAGTGGAAGCCGGTGAGCGCATCGCTATTATTGGCCCCAACGGCGCCGGTAAAACCACGCTGCTGCGCTGTATGTATGGCGATTTAACCCCTGATAAGGGCACGATTAAATGGGCCGAACAGGCGGAGATCGGTTATTACGCTCAGGATCACAGCGCCGATTTCAGTGACGATATAACGCTATTTGATTGGATGAAGCAGTGGACCAAAGGTGATGAACAATTGGTGCGCGGTGCCCTCGGGCGCATGTTGTTTTCCAACGATGAAGTGAAAAAGAAAGTGAAGGTAATATCCGGTGGTGAAAAAGGCCGTATGTTATTCGGCAAATTTAGCCTGATTAACCCTAATGTTTTACTGCTGGATGAGCCCACCAACCACTTGGATATGGAATCCATTGAAGCGTTAAACCTGGCGCTGGAAAATTACCCAGGCACTATTATTTTCGTCAGCCACGACCGGGAATTTGTGTCATCTTTGGCAACCCGTATTATCGATTTGCAGCCCAAGGGCATTGTGGATTTCCACGGCAATTACGACGATTACCTGCGCAGCCAGGGTGTTTATACCGACTAACCTCGGCTGGCCGTGTGGCTATTTGGCTGGGAATATAGCTGCGGTTGATATTGTTAAAACGTTGCGCGAGTGACGGATGTAAAATTATTGCCAGCTGCAGTTTTTAGGTTGAACGCAGGATTAACTGTTTGCGCCTAGCGCTAATATTCGCCGAGACGGCAAATAGATTGGGCCTTATTTAAGGTGTATTTGTTTGGTTTTGTTGGTGTGCAGGTGGCGGCTGCAAATTAGGGGTAGGCTGCGGCGAGG
>DAOQGS010000341.1:0-4441 GCA_035338675.1 Cellvibrionaceae bacterium | reverse complement strand
ACCACGTAGCCGCCCCTATGCCCGGCTTAATTATCAGCGTCTCCGCCATGACTGGCCAAAAAGTCGAGCGCGGCGATGCACTGGTATCTATTGAGGCCATGAAAATGGAATCCATTATCCGCGCCGAGCGGGCAGGGGTTATTAAAAATGTGCTGGTGAAAATGGGTACGGTGGTGGATGCGAAGGATTTATTGGTGGAGTTTGCCTGACAGCCGAATGGTTCTACTTAAGGCGCACTTGGGTGCGCCTTTTTTATGTTCAGGATTTAAGTGTTAATTTGCACTGGCAACCCGTAAGGTGGATTAATCGTAGGGCGGATTCGCGCAGCAATCCACCATTAATCTCGCCGCGGAGAATTATTATTGTAAACGGTGAGATCGGAATTGCTAATGGGTGGATTGTCGCTTTGCTCCGAATCCACCCTACTTTTTCCCGTAATTAAATTACTCCAAATCTTGCATTGCCCCAAAGAAACCTCGTACGGCGGGTGTAACCCGCCATTAGCGATAATGGTTTGTTTTAAAAAATTTATCCAAACCTAGATCAAAGATTCTTGACCGTTAATATGTGCTGCACGGGTTGAAAATCTCGTGGGTAACCAAACTATTGGGCTTGCCGGGTAAGGTGCAATCCAATGCGAATGGTTGGGTGCACCTTGGTGCACTGCAATTTTTAAGCAATATTTGTTGAAACAAGTGCTCCTAGCCATGCCTGTGTACGCCGTTACAATCGGTAAAATTAAGCGTCGCAGAGGATATAACGGCTGACTAAATAGGATTTAACTCCTCCGCTCCAGAGTTTCTCGAATTTTTTGCAAATAAAAAGGGCGCCCACTCTTTAATCGGTACACCCCTTTTTCTTGAAAAACTGTAGTGGCTAACCTCGGCAGATTAAGACCGGCTACCCCAATAATTGCACCCGCCTATTACGGCAGTGGTTTTAGCCATCCGTTGCTGTCTAAGTCGCGGCCTGAAACCTGTTTAAAGGTGGTAAGGCTGTCGCCTTTAAGTGGAGTGGCGCGCACGTCAAGGGCAATACCTTTGCTGAAAGTACTGCTCCTAAATATGTCGATTGAACAACCCGCCAGAACCAGTGAGGTTAAATTGCGCGCAATGGAAGTTATATCTATGGATTGCACTTCAACCTGCTCTAGGGCAAGGCTGGTGAGAGAATCCGGTGCGGCCCCCGAATCAAATTGATTGAGGTTGACAGAGTTCATGGCTAATTCTTTTAATACTGATGCACCTTTGAGACTTAAATAATCAAAAGAGGTGTTATTCAAATGCAAACTTTCCAGCTGTGGAAAATCGTAAAAGCTAAAAATGTTCAAATCGCTGACTCCAGACAGTGCAACGCTCTTGGCGTAGTGAGGAAGTTTGATGTTCTTATAGCTGGTACTGGTGCTGATTTCAAATGCTTCGCTAGGTATGCTCGTAAGGTCTATTTTTGCAACGGAGGCATAAGTGCCAAGTGAGATTTTTTTAAATTCGCATCCCTTGGTGCTTTCAAGTGCGATAGTATCTTCACTTGGCGTTGGGTTGGCCCAGCCTATATTGAGTGAGGCTATTTCTTCTATACAGGAAACCAGAATTGGTGATTTCTGTTGGTGTAATGTTAAATTTACTTGCTTAAAGGGGGAGTTATTGAGATATATATTGTTGATGGAGCCGGAGTCCAATGTTAGTTCTGCAAGATTGCGCGCAGGAGCCAGTCGGTTAGTGTCGAATTCCCCGTTGGAGTGAAGCGTTAATGAGGTTAAGTTGGGAGCTAAACCGACGGGCAATATTGCACTATTGGACATGGTTACAGTCGAGAGCGTTTTGCTGTCAAAAACGGTCTTTAAGTCAAGGTCTGGTACACTCGTTCCTAAAATATTAAGGGTTTTTAGTTTATTATTCGGAAGCGCCTTAATGGAGCTCATCCGGTTGTGGCTAATATTTAACTCCTCTAATTTGGGGTTTGAAGTTATGTCAAGGCTAACTATGGTATTGCCGATTAAGTTGAGTGATTTTAGATTGGACAGCTTGCTGGTATTGATGCCGGTTAAATTGTTAGAGCTTAAGTCTAGGCTTTCTAAATTGTTTGCTGCTGGGAAACCTTCAAACGCGAGGCTGGTTTCACCGAGACCTAAATTGCCCGCGCTGAAGGACTTAAGATGGAATTGCTGTGCAAAATCGATATTGCTAATACGCTGAAAACTGGCTTTGCTTAATGCATTCCCTGTTTTGTCATCGAAAAAGCGAGTGTCTTTGAGTATGGCGCTATTGGTGTTCAAATAATAGGAAAGTGTGGAATACCCGAGTCCTTCCCCCGCAGAATTAAAGCCAAGACTAAGACTTTCCAATTGGCCTGTGCGGGGCAGTTTTAACGTGTGTAAGGGGTTCATGGTAATACTGAGGTTTTTTAGAGCCGAATAATTAGACAGGTCAAGGTTCTGCAGTAAATTCCCATCCAATTTTAAGGTGGTAAGGTTTTTAAGTTTTACCAGATCAATCTGGTTGATGTAGTTGTCAGTTAAATCCAGTTCGGTTAGTGCTGTTAATTGCTCTAAACCAGCGGTGGTATCCACCAACATATCCGCACCGCCGGTTTTACGAATGAAACCTTCAAATGCTTTGGGGTAGCCGCGACAGGTTAAGTGCGTTAATTCATCACTATATTGAATTTTTCGCACACGTGCCTCATCGTCAACACAGCCCTTAAGCCATGGGTTGTCAAATTTAAGCTCAGTGAGTTTTAAGCGTGGGGGTGGGTTTTTGATTTGCCCGCCGCTGGAGTTGCCTGGGGCAATTTGGCCGTTACAGCCAGCAAAAAGGCTTAAAGTGCACAGTAGGGTGCCGATGGATAATGGTTTCATTTTAAGCTCCGCAAAGTATCCTGAAGGGGGCCAGCTAAAATCTTAGTTGATAGCGAGCAGCGCGAAGTATCTCGCAAATACCGCTGCAGTACAGATGCTAATGATTTATGTGCTGTTACCTGCACAAATTCTAAAAATGGATTTATTTTTTTGGAGGGGGTGTGTCGGTTGCGTGTCTGTGGCACACCCCAACCGTCCCGGCCAATCGCTAAGTGAGAAATTCAGCCCATCTACCCTTGCCAATTCACCGCAAACCCGCCACCTTTACAACCCCTGTGCGACCAGAATCAACCAAGGCTTCAAAATGTTAGGTTTTCTACTTACCCGCCACTGGCGCGATACCCCAAGCGGCATGTGCCTGGAGTTTTGGTGGGCGAGTGAGCAGGGGCCGGTGTGTGTGGAAGTGCCCAACCAGGAAGTGGTGTTTTTTATTCCCCGCAAGCAAGCCTCCCAGGTGCAGGCCTTGTTGGCCAGCCTTCCCCAGTGGCGCATGGCGGAAGTTGCCTTGAGCACTTTTACCCACCAGCCCGTCAACGCCATTTATTTTAAACAACACAAACAGGCCCGCCGGGCGCAAGGTATGTTAAGCGACGCCCATATAGACCACTGGGAGGCGGATATTCGCCCGCCGGAGCGGTATTTAATGGAGCGTTTTATTACCGCCACGGCACTAATCGAAAAATCTGCCGCAGGTAATTTAATCCTGCGGGCCGCTCCTGATAATAATTTTCGGCCCAATTTACGCTGTATTTCCCTGGATATTGAAACCACCTTTGATGCTAAACAGCTTTATTCCATAGCCGTGTGGGGGGCGGATATCAAACAGGTGTGGATGGTGCAGCCGCCTGATCGCTCCTCGCCCCTAATATCCAGTGAGGAGTTGCCCATTGCATTAGTAACTAATCAGCGGCAATTATTAATCGAGTTTTTAACGTGGCTGCATAGCTACGACCCCGATATTTTAATCGGCTGGAATCTGGTGCAGTTTGATTTATGGGTGTTAGAGCAAATTGCCAAACACGAGCAAGTGCCCTGGCAACTTGGCCGGAATCGCCAAGCCTGCCAGTGGCGGCAGGAGGAAGGCGAAGCGGGGCGGCGTTTTGTGGTGATTCCAGGCCGCCAAGCCTTAGATGGCATCGAATTATTAAAAGCTGCCAACTATAGTTTTAGCCGTTTTAATTTACATACTGTGTCCCAGGTGCTGTTGGGTGAAGGCAAATTACTGCACAGCAGTCAGCAGGCTCAAGAGATAACCGATTTATACCTAAATAACCCGCAGCAGTTTGCCGCTTACAATTTAAAAGACTGCCAGTTGGTATGGGAGATTTTTTTAAAGCAAGATTTATTAGCCTTTGCTATAGCGCGCAGCCAATTAACTGGCCTGTTGCTTGATCGCATCGGCGGCTCGGTGGCGGCATTTGAATACAGTTATTTGCCGCGTTTACACCGGCAGGGCTTTGTGGCGCCGAATTTAGGTGAATTACATTCGGATATTATCAGCCCCGGCGGATGGGTGATGGACTCCAAACCCGGTCTGTACCACAATGTTTTGGTGCTTGATTTTAAAAGCCTGTACCCCAGTAT
>DAOQGS010000340.1:0-4483 GCA_035338675.1 Cellvibrionaceae bacterium | reverse complement strand
AGTAGCGATGCAATTAATGTGGCGGTGGTAATTTCACCATCAAAGTAAAAGCACACGCCCAGAATAGTGGCAACTAAAACACTGGGGCACAAAAGTGCTTCGATAAGTTGATGCAAATTTTCACGCCCGATTCCTATGCGCGTGTTTTGCGATAAACGAGAAATTTTTTCCGTGACGACTTGGGACATGGTAAATCTTAACGGACTCCGGGGAGGGCATTTAACACTAATTTCGCCCCGCTATGATCTTTTTTTGCAACTAAATTGCGGAAATTTCCACACCCAATACGGGGGCGAAAAAAAGGGGGGTATTTAATACCCCCCTTATGAGGGTGCACTTATTTATCTAAGCGACGGCGGCGCACTATAGCGCCGATGATGCCAAGGCCCGCTAACAACATGGCCGAGGAATCCACTTCAGGCACCATAGTGATGTCTGCAGTGCCGCTGCGGTTAGCCGCAAAATAAACATCGCCGATGTGGTACGAGAAGGTAGTACCTTCTGCCACTACGTCAACACTACCCAAGCGAGTGGGTAGACCCGAGGGCAAGCCAGCGTTGAAGCGGCTCACAATCGGGTTGCTGGCGCCGATGTGCCATTCAAAGCCTGCAACCTGACCTTCAGACAGCACTAAGAAGCCAGAATCGCCTTCTTGAGTGTCATCAGGGATCACGCTGCCCATTGCGGAAGTGCCTTCCAAGGTACCTAAAAACCCGCTGGAAAGTGAAACGTGCAGGCCATTGGTGTTGAGTGCAATGGTGTGTGTACCGGTCAGGTAATCTTCAAAGCTAGGTAAAACTACCAGGCCGGAGAAGGTTTTCAGTTGTGGTACGAAGTTGACGAACGCATTGTAGGCGCTGGCGACTTCAGGGGTGTGAGAGGAAGCGTCGAAAGTGATGTTGGCTGTGCCAGAGAAATCAAACACCAGTGTAGACGCGTTTACCGATACGCTGGCAGCAGCAATCGCCACCGCCAAGCCTAGGCGTTTTACGTTTTTCATATTACTTCACTCCTAAAATAACAAATGACCCAAATATGCCAAAGGGATGATGTTCAGCCTGTCCAGCGAGCGACCCATTCTGCCAGGAAATGAAATACAGGTAACAAAATTTTAACATTAAGCGCCTGCGCTGAGTTTTCGCACCTAATGCTTAGGTGTAATAACTCAACTATTCAAATCCCATACAGTTGTATGAAGCTGCGATGCAACAAACTGCACATTTTGTGCCTTGACGCTTAGATAGAAACCTACGTCTTTTTTAGGCACCGTTTGGTAAAACCCGACAATGGCCCAGGAGCTGCTCCGGGATGCGCACCTAAAACCAGTGTTACCTTGAATTTGTGCTTCGATTTGGCAGCAAAAACGACAAGGTGGCGAGTTACCCCTTGGTGCTGCGTCTGAACTACAACTCTGTTGGCGGCCGCGTCGGGGGAATCCCCCAAGCGGCCCACCGTGGCTGTACTAAGCCGCATGCTAGTCCATTCTGCCTCAAATTCATACTTTATATCGAGGTTTTGTTATGGTCATTCGTCGATTAACCATCAAATTTGTTAATCGTACTGTTACATTGGTTAAATAATCAGCACAGCAACAACTGCCTCAGAATTGGGCACGAATAAGGCTCTAGTGCGGGTAAAGCACCATTTAAGTTAAGGCGTTTGGTTGGCGGCGGAGGGTAGTTGAGGAAGGATGTTAGAAACGGAGGCGACCGCTAGAGTGATTCGGGCCGCCGCACATTAGCAACAACGGAATGTGCAAGGCGTTTAAGCCACAGCCCCGCGGGATGACAGCACAGCACTGGCGTGCAGGGGCATTTTGTGCAGCCTGACGACAGGTTTAATAGCCGAAGGCTTATGCAGCAAGGCCACCCAGGTAGTGCCTGCATGGGTCATCAGGTGTTCGATGTGGGCGCGCAGGGTAATATCCAGGGTTTCGTGATAGATATCCGCCAAATCACCCAGCAGTTCTGGATTGCTGGTTTTGATGGATTGCTTCTGCGCAGAGCTTAAGCGTGCGCGAATGGCAAACACTAAATCGGTCATCGATTGGGTGTACTGCATGCGGGGGTTCCTAACGTGCTGCTGTGAAAGAGCGCCGAGGTGGCGAGTTATTGTGTTGAGGAGCAATTTCTTGTCCAAATTTATCTTAGAGGGCAGAAGCGACGTCGTCGGAGTTTTTTTAGACCAATAAACTGGGTTCTGTTCAAAATGACTAACACTTGGTTATTAGCGGTGAGCCACATATCAAAACCCTGTTGCTAGAGTAGGCTTAGTCGATAAGTGTGCAGAGGAGAGTGGTGTATGAGGTAGCCACCGAGACGAAAAAAAAGCCCTTGTTAAGGGCTTTTTAAATCGACAGCATTAATTTATCAATGCTGTTTTATATGTGGTACCAGTGGCCGGACTCGAACCGGCACGGGGGTAAGCCCGGTGGATTTTGAATCCACTGCGTCTACCAATTTCGCCACACTGGCAAAGAGGCGCGCATCATAACAGCGCGCAATGGATTGTCAATTCTTTTCTCTGCGGCCTGTTTTAGGGGATTCAGAGTTTAACTAAAGGGTTGTGCGCCCATCCTGGGGCGAGGAATTATTCGCCGCTGTTTTGGTAGTTGGCGATGGATTCCACAATTTCCTGGCGGGCGGCTTCGGCGTCGGCCCAGCCTTCGATTTTCACCCATTTGCCTTTTTCCAAATCCTTGTAGTGTTGGAAGAAATGCTCAACCTGTCTGACGAGGATTTCCGGCAGATCGGTGTAGTTTTTTACATGGTCGTACACCGGGGTAATTTTGCTCACTGGGACGGCCAAAATTTTGGAGTCTTGGCCGCCGTCGTCAGTCATTCTCAATACACCTACCGGGCGGCAGGCGATAACTGTGCCGTGAATGAGGGGGCGATCCAGTACAACTAATACGTCCGCTGGGTCGCCGTCGCCGCAGAGGGTGTTGGGGATATAGCCGTAGTTGCAGGGGTAGCGCATGGCGGTGCCCAGTACGCGGTCGACAAATAATACGCCGGAGTCTTTATCCACTTCGTATTTGACGGGTTCGCCGCCCTGGGGGATTTCGATAATGACATTGACGTTGTCGGGGGGATTTTTGCCTGTGGGAACCAGGTTGTAGCTCATAGTGAAGTCCTGTGGATGAGGGGTTAAAAGGCGCGAGTTTAGCATAGCCCTTTTGCCTGGGGCGCCTGCCAGGCTTAGGGTAGCCACTGGGTGGGGAGGGCATTTTTTTGTATTAGGGCGGCCACGTCCATACACAGGGCAAGGCCGCAGTGCACCATAAAACCGCCCCAAATGGAGCGATTTTGGAGGGCCAAAATACCCAGGAAGAGGCCAAAAAATATAGCTCCAGTGGCCTCCAGCCAGGGTTTGGAAAAGTGAATCATTAAATAGGGCAGCACCATAAACCAGACGGCGTTGGCGCCGATGGCGGGGCGTAGGGCGTTGAGTAAAAAGCCGCGGAAGAAAAATTCCAGAAAAATAAATTGCGCCACATAACACAGCTCCCACATCAACCAGTCTGAACCGCTGCGGGAGCACAGGCGGTAAAACGGGTAGTGGTCGGTAAAGTCGCTGCGGTAGCTGGCACTCACTGCCATAGCCATGATGGGGAGTAATAAATAGGCGTATTTGCTCAGATGCAGGTGGGTGTTATTCCAGCGCCAGCCGTAGTCGGCGATGGGCTCTTTGAGGAAGAAGCGAATAAATAGAATTGGGATAATCCCGTAGAAGATCAGGTAATCCGCCGCCCACCAGACTTCGCGCAATAGGCTGTAATACATCCATTGGTGGAGTGCGTTTAGATCGCTGAGCGCCGGGTTGACCAGGGTGATGATGGGCAGCAATAGGTGCTCAACCTGGCCTAAATTTTTGAAGTAGTAGTTGCCAAGCAAACACAGGCCCGCCACAAACGCGGTGTAATGGATGCGCCGCAGGGCGTCCATGCGGTTGAGGGTGTAGGAGCGCGGGTCTTGATCGAGCGCCACCAGCTCGCGCCATTTTTCCGGGGGGGTCCAAAAGCGCAAAAAGGCTAGGCTGTGTTTGAGTAGGCTATTCATATGGGTAAATTCCCTATCGAGGTTACAGCGCCTGGGCCAAAGGGTTGTTTAGCGAGGCTGGCGAGCAGAGGCGCGGGCGCGAAGGCTTGGGATTGTAAGTGGCGGATGATTTTTAAGCTGCGAAACCCGTCCAGCCAGGTGTGGCAGATGTGTCTAATCTGCTGAGCATTTTTACCCTGGCGGCTTATATGTTCGGCAAGGGAGCCAATCTGCTGGGCCTGCAGGGCGTTTTGCAGCGGCTCAGGCAGTTGCGTGAGGGCTGCGAGCAGGGACCGCTGACTGAGCGATGGCACTAGGTCAAACCAGTGTTTGAAGGTAAAAAAACACTCTGGCGAGTAGTAGAGAAAGTCTTCAAGGCTCGGTAGTTGGCAGATCTGCGCCACCGATGAGCCGGTGCCGAAGGGGGTGCGGTTGGACAGCCG
>DAOQGS010000339.1:0-4512 GCA_035338675.1 Cellvibrionaceae bacterium | reverse complement strand
ATACAATATTGGCGGCAAGGCACTTAACAAGCCAGTTATTTCCTACACCACAAAAGTTTACAAAGACGGTGTATTGGTTCGTGCTCGCGAATCAGGCACGTTCACTACCAAATTCGCTGGGCTCAAAGATACTGCCGTTAACTTGGAAATAGCCGCATTTAAGTGGGATAAAGAGGACGAGCCAAAAGATTTGGAAGTGCTTGCATCCGTAATTGTTAGTGATCTCAAAAAAATTGGTGACTAAATGAAAAGGAGGCTGCCTCTGGCAGTGTGCCAATGCTTCTTCTGTGGTGTTACGTAGGTTCGTGATTTCGATTTCATATTTTACTTACCCTATTGGTATGGTCGTCACGCTAATCTCTGATACACCGTTAAATCAACCTGGTATTAAGTGGCCACTGTTTGCTGCTTAATCAATCTGTTTGGGATGAAATAGGAACAATGAAAAAATTAGTAACTTTTATGCTGTTTGGAATACTTACGTTTAGTGTAGCTGGCTGCGGCAAAGGGGGTGGGAAGGAAGCCTCAAAAGATTCCTCGCCTGTGACCCTAACTGAAAAAGGCGAAAGTACTATAACTGTTAAAGAAGGTGATGGGGTTTCATTATTTATAGAGCTTGACAGCTTTTCAAGCGCAAGAGCGTCACGACTAAAGGCAACCAAGATCAATCAATCCGACGTTATTCATGAGGATCCAAATCCCGGTACAGGCGTGTTTGCTAATGGCTATGTTCAATACATTAAATTTATTAAAGTAAAAGGCCCCGATATTGAATCGGCGCAAACCGTCACGCCCTACAGCAAGGATAAGCAATTTGGGATTTCATTTGTTGCACCTGATACCAAAGGCGCAGCAGTCGTGGAGTATGAATATAAAGCCATATTGGTGAATGACAAAGGCCAGTCGGACGAATCAATTCGCAAAATTACCGTGCTTGGCGTCAATAACCCACCGGTTATAAAGCTTGCGCCCACAGCGCAAGTATCACCCAATCAGTCAGTATCCCTGTATGCAACCGAGACAACCGATGTCGATGGAAGTGTAGCCTCCTATAGCTGGGTACAAATTAGCGGTACAAGTGTGACGCTTGCCAATACCACGCAGGCCACACTCAATTTTATTGCGCCCAATTCTGTCAAGTCAGAACAATTGGTATTTCAGTTAACTGCAACTGACAATCTCGGCGCAACCAGTACGCAAAAAGTGACTGTAACGGTTTCACCGTCGGATCTTCCTACTATTTCAATCCGATTCCCGTCCGTAACATCCTACACCACAGCTTCGACCATTAGTGTGTCCGGATATGCTTCCGCTAAAAATGGAGCAACAATAAAGTCTGTCACTGTGCGGGTTGATAATGATGCGGTTCTCACCAGTATGAAAGGCAATTTTTGGTCGGTGTCGAGCTTCTACCTGCCCACTAATTTCGATACCGTTCCCGTCGTGGCAACGGTTGAAGATTCTCTAGGCAAAATGGCGGAGGCCCGCGCAACCATATATAGAAAAGCCCCTATATTCAGTGATATAAAATGGAATAAGCTAATGGGATTAAATGTAAATCCATTAAACGGTGGGTTATTGGCACTAATCAATGATAATACATTGTTCGATGATTACGAGCTCGCCGCCTTAAGTTTTGATTCAAAATTGACAGACAAAAGCGTGTATGATTTTCCAAGTGCTGCTTTTGAATCGGTGCCAAGGTTTGATGGAAATGTCGCTACCGCATTCAGCTTGACAGATAACAAATATTACTTAAGTTCTACAGTACAGGCTTCAGGAAAATCAAGCTCATTGATTCATTTGGTTGATTTATCGACCAAGAAGATGCAGCAGGTTTACCCTTTGGAGATTAATAAGGATGTATCGTTAACCTCAATATCCGGTATTGCAGTTGATAAAAATTCAACCGTGTATGTTGCAGATGGAAGCCAGAACAGGCTGTATTCAATCGATCCTGATAAGTTCGGAGTTAAAGCACAAGGTGAAGCATTATTCCCTGTTGAAAAAGTGAACTTTATATCCCTGGCAACTGATTTTTTTGCCGAAAAATACGCTCCCTATGTGCTCCCTAATAGCAACGAAATGCCTCTGTATGGAGTGAATAAGAGCACCAAGGCCGTAGAACAGATTGCAGGTGATTTTCTTGGCGGTAGCACGGCGGCAAAGCGGTTTGTGGTCGACGAGGTGATTGGTACAGCTTATGTGCTTGATGCAAAGGGGGATGTATACCGATTAAACCTCAAGGATAATACTCGTGTGTTATTCGCCAAAGGTCCTATCGGTGACTTGGCGTACGATCCAATTGATAGTATTTTGTATTTTTACTACCCTGATTCAAAATCGATTCATATGATCGATATTTTCTCTGGTGAATCTGTTGAGGTTACCCGGTCAAAGTCAGATCTGTTGTTAAAATAGAAAATCTAAGTGCCGCAGTTTCGGAACCTAAGAGCTGCGGCACTTTTTATTTTTTCAGGCAAACGTAGGGTCTACATTCATTAGGGAAGACGTCATTCTTCATCCCCGTGTCGCTTAAGCCGTCAATACAAATAGACTGGCAGAGATGATCTGATTTTTACCTGTTCGGGGTGTGCGAATTTTCGTGATGTGGGGTATGAATTTGTATTTTCAAAGTCCCTCATTAAATATTAAGCTGCGGTTTAGGATGCTCATATGACAAATAAAGATTTTTTCTTCGGCGATGTGTTTTGGCTGTATGACAGTGCAGCATTGCACCTTGGTTTTATGAATGAATTGGTGCGCAAAGTTTCACCGGAATATTTTACGTCCCAGCTAAATAGGTTGCTGCGCAGCAATAGTGGAAGAATAGTGGTTATAGATAGTAGAAGTTGTCCTGACTTCGATGCCTTTTTAAGGGGTATCCAAAAGGACGCAATCGGGCTGGTAGAAATCTACGCTAGGACAGATGTCAATAGTGCCGTCGTAGCAACCTTAGCATGTGATCTATTTCTACAGGACGGTATTGTCAGTGTTTTCGCGCACTGGTGCTGCAGGAATGAAGAACGAGAAGCGGAAATTGTCAACACACTGTTGAAGCCTATTCATGCGGCTGGATTGGATAAAAAAACATATCTTCGTATTGATAACAAAGTTGAAAGAGCGCTCTACAATGGCGATCACGAGAGTGAGATAAATCGCGTAATACGTTTATCGAAGACAATACCCTCTATCGATATTGAAGCTAAAGCAATTGAATTGGCGTCGGTAAGTGTTAGGACGTGTTAAATATTTTACGGAGATCACTTTTCCTCACGACGACGCGAGCCTATGTCAAGGGCATTTGCTCGCGCAATCTGTTGAAATCATGAACGACTTGCTTTCTTCTTTGCGACAATAATAAATCAAAAATCGTAATGAATTACGAGTTACCTAATAAATATTGAATCTCCATGTCTCGACGCAGCACCAACCCCGGCAACACCTTTCCACCCCCGTGAACCCATCGCTTGAGTTCACGGGCGGCCTCCACCCAGTTCTTTTGATTAATGCGCAGACGCAATGTGGACGTTTGTAGGCGGCCAGCACCCAGGTTAAAGGTAAAATCGACGATGACCGCGAGCCGGTGTTCCGGCTCTTGTATCAGGACGGGACAAAGGCGCAGCGTCGCCGTGAGGGCGGCAATCAAGTCCTGCGCCAGGTACCGCTCCGCTTCCAGTTCAGTGATGGCGGGATGAGTGGGTGTGCACAGATGGCCATAGCCAATCGTCCAATAACCCGCTGGGCAGATATAGGGCACCGCCGTGATTGGGGTGGTGCGTTTAACCTGTTTTTCGAATCCTTCAAACCGTTTGGCGAGGGCAATGGCCAGTGGCGGGACGGTAAATGCGACCATCACACCCCCCGCTGCATCTTGTCGAGGGTTCGCCCCAAAAACCAGAAGTTCAGTATTCCCGCCCAGAGGGCTTGATCTGCAGCACTCCAGGCGTGCTCAAGCGCCATGCCCCAACCGGCTTCGGTGCTCAGTGCGATCATCACCGTCACGGCTTTAGTTGCACTGTAGAGCGTCATAAACGCATAGGTAATCACAGGCCTAACGCTCGTGGAGAGTGCGTCTGCCCAGGCGATTCCAGTCGGTACACTTTGCCCCTTAATGGCCTCGCGTAGAGCTTCGAGGCTTCCAGTATTCCAGGCGATTTCCGCGTTGGCATTGATTTCAGCCATGCGCTGGGCACCGCGCAGCTGTTCAAACGCCAGCGCTTTATCCTGCATGGCCAATTCGTGGCGGCGCTCCCCGACGCGGTCCAGCCATTTCAATGCCTCGGGCGCGAGGCGAAAGGCACCACCCAATAAACCTCCTAAAAGTGTCTCGATCATTGGCCGTCTCCGAGGATTTTGAGTTTAAAGGCGGCGCCGAGGATCAACGCCATGAGGATGCTGGTGGTGATGATTTTGATGAAGGTTTGCCAGGCGGTATGGCGGGCCTCCCGCCAGGCCTCCACTAAATCCCGCAGATCGCGGATGTCGCGGGCAGCGTGGCCGTTTTCCAGC
>DAOQGS010000338.1:0-4549 GCA_035338675.1 Cellvibrionaceae bacterium | reverse complement strand
GCCGGTTAGGCGCTGTGGATGTGCTGCCGCAAGAGGGCGCCCAGGGCCTGGCCCGTTATTATCCGAAAGAACACAAGGTGCGGGATAACTCCATTGATAGCGGCGATGACCACGCTGTGCAGGTGGGTAAATTGCGTCTGCGGGTATTATTAGAAACCGATGATTTAAGTGGTTACACCTGTATCGGTATCGCGCGTATCGCGGAAACTCGCCAGGATAAAAATATTTTGTTGGATGATAAATATATTCCCACTGTTCTCGATTGCCAGGCGGCGCCGCGTTTGAATGGTTTTATTGTGGAATTAGCGGGCATGCTGCGCCACCGCGCCGAAGCTATTGCCGGCCGCTTGGCGGATACACGCCGCGGCGGCACCGCTGAAGTTACCGATTATATGCTGCTGCAAACCCTCAACCGGCTTGAACCTATCATGGTGCACTTAGCCAAAGTGCAGGGCTTACACCCGGTGGAATTATTTAAAGAATGTATGGGCGCCATCGGCGAGCTGGCCACCTTTAATACCAAAAATCACCGCCCGCCCGAACTGCCGGTGTATTTACACGATAATTTGCAGGCTGGGTTTGAAATTGTGTTTGCCCATTTGCGGCAATTGCTGGCCACTATTTACGAACAAACCGCCATCTCCATCGGCCTTGAGGATAAGGGTTATGGAATCCGGGTGGCGGACAAATACGACAAGTCGCTGATTAATTCCGCCACCTTTATTTTGGTTGTGCGGGCGGATATTGCTGAAGAAGCCCTGCGCAGCCGCCTGCCACAACAAATGAAAATTGGCCCGGTGGAAAATATCCGCCAGCTTATTAATTCTGCACTCAATGGTATTTTAATTAAGGCGCTGCCGGTTGCACCCCGTCAAATTCCCTTCCGCGCTGGCCACGTTTATTTTGAATTAGAGCAACGGGGTGAAATTTGGCGGTATATGAGTACCTCCGGTGGATTTGCCATGCATGTGGGTGGCGACTTCCCGGGATTGGAAATGGAATTTTGGGCCATTCGCCGCTAAATCATGCCGCTAACTTTTGCGAGACACTACTATGGATGAAAAGGATAAAACCCTCTTCAAACAACCTGGCGCTGGCGACAGCACGGTATTAAAACCCACCCCCGGCCGCAAAGGGGGTATGGACATGCGCCCGCCGCCGGTAACGCCCAGTTATACACCGGAGCCCATAGCAGCAGCTGGCGCCGCGCCCCAGGGGCGGGTGGATTTAAGCGCCTTTGGGCCGGGCCTTAACCCCATTGTGCAGGCCGCCAGTACTTTATTAATGGTGTTTGATAAAACCCGCGGCACACTGCGCCACGCCAATGTGGCGGGTTTGCACAATTCTTTGGTGAATGAAATTAAACAATTTGAAAACCGCCTGCGGGATTTAAATTTAAAACCGGAACAGGCCTGGGCCTCCCGTTATTTAATGTGTACCGCCTTGGATGAAGCGGTGATGTATACCCCCTGGGGCGGCGAGAGCGCTTGGGGGCAGCGCACTTTGTTAAGTATTTTTCACCGCGATACCGGCGGCGGTGAAAAATCCTTTCAAATGCTCGACCAACTGCGGCAGAACCCCGGCGACAATCGCGCAGTATTGGAATTATTTTATTTAGTATTAAGTCTCGGTTTTGAAGGCAAATACCGCTTAATGCCCAGGGGTAGCGAGGCTTTAGAGGCGCTGCGGGATGACCTGTATGCCTCCATTCGCGCCCAGCGCGGTGACTATGAGCGCAGCCTAGCGAGCGCCTGGCAGGGGCTGGGCCGCACCCGCCGCACCCTGTCCCATTATTTACCCACCTGGGTGGCGGCAAGTGTGGTGGCGGCTTTGGTATTTTTCGGTTATGTGGGTTTTAAACTTTGGTTAAATGCTAGTTCCGAACCCACTTTAGAATCCTTAAGCCGAGTTGCACCTATTAGTGCACCCGCGGCAGGTTCTAGTGCGACAATTCCAGAGCAAAAACCTTAGCGGCTTCCTAAATAGCCTGTGATTAATGGGTGTTTTTATAAAATGCCGATTAGGCAGAGGCTTTTACAACTTTAATAACACTGCTGCGCAGAGGTTTTAGCGCGTATTATTAACCCGGCGGCAATTAGTGCCGGGTTAATAAAGGCGGCAAGGATGCCGCCTCGGCGGTGCAAACCGCCGCGAGCCGCACTAAAACAAGAAAATCCGCGCATTTTCGTAGGTTTAGTGCGGCGAAGGCAAAATAGATCAGGACGATCTATTTTGCCGCCGGGTTAATAAAGGTCTGCCTATTCGTTGCGGATCGACAACAGGTATCCATTGGTATGAAGAAATTTTTGGCGTTTTTACTGCACCCGATATTTGTCTCGTTTATCGGGCTTACGGCGTTGGCATTATTAATTTGGTTTGCTGGCCCCTTAATTAAATTTGGTGCCAGCAACAGCGCGCCACTGGCGGAAGTATTTCCGCGCGTGATGATGATTGTGGCCATGTTGGTGATGATGATCATCGCCATTTTAATCGGCCAGTTGCGCAAAGCTAAAAACAATCAAAACCTCGTGCAGGGTTTATCCACGCCCAAAGAAGACCCCGCCCAGCTGGCCGCCAAAGAGCAATCCACCGAAGAATTATTGCAAATTGGCGAGCGTTTTACCCAGGCCCTGGATACCTTAAAAAACTTTAAATTTAAAGGTCTCACCGGCAGTAAAGCGCTGTATGAATTGCCCTGGTACATCATTGTTGGGCCGCCGGGTTCGGGTAAAACTACAGCATTAATTAATTCCGGTTTAGAGTTTCCCCTGGCGGATCATCTCGGCCGCGGCGCTGTGGCCGGTGTGGGCGGTACGCGCAATTGCGACTGGTGGTTTACCAACGAAGCGGTGTTAATTGATACCGCCGGGCGCTATACCACTCAGGATTCCCACCGAGTGGTGGATGCCGCTGCCTGGGAAGGTTTTTTAGAGCTGTTAAAACGCCACCGCCGCCGCAGGCCTATTAATGGCGCCATAGTGGCGATTAGTTTGCAGGATTTATTAATGCAAACCGAAGATGAGCGGGCGTTGCAGGCGCGCACCATTCGCTCGCGTTTAGATGAATTAATGGATCGTTTGGAAATTCGCTTCCCGATTTATTTAATGCTCACTAAATCCGACATGGTGCCGGGCTTTAGCGACTTTTTTGCGGAAATTAATCGCGATGATCGCGAGCAGGTGTGGGGGGTATCGCTGCCGGATGCCACCAACCCGAATCAGGGGCCAAATTTTGATTTTCTGCACCAGGAATTACAAAAAATTATCCGCCGCCTATACGACCGGGTTTTGGCCCGTATGCATGCGGAGCGGGATATTAAGCGGCGCGGGGTAATTAGCGCCTTCCCGCAGCAGATGGAAAATGTCAAAGTCTTGGTGGAGGGTTTTGTGCGCCAAGCCTTTATGACCAACCGCTTTAAATTCCAACCCTATTTGCGCGGTGTGTATTTTACCTCGGGCACTCAGGATGGCACCGCCATCGACCGCTTAATGGCCCAAGTGGCGTCGAATTTTGGTTTTGCGCGGGAAGTTTCCAGTGGGCTGAACCAGCAGGGTAAAAGTTATTTTCTTACCCGTTTATTTAAAGAAGTTATTTTCCCTGAGTCGGAAATTGTCGGCGCCAACACCGGCTATGAAACCTCCATGCGCTGGGTGCAGCGCGCGGCCTATATTGGTATGGCGGCCTTAATGGTGGTCTTGGGTTTGGTGTGGTCTGGCGCATTGGTGAAACATAAATTAAATGTGCGGGAAGTGGAAAACCACTTAACCCAATTTAAAGCCGAAGCCGCCAAGCCTGCCTACCAACAGTTGGATATGCGCGGCAGTTTGCCTGCATTAAATGAGTTAAGAGCAGCGGCGTCTGTTATGGATCAGCAGTCCCTGCCTTGGCTTGCCAACCTGGGCCTTTATGACGGCCGTGTGGATGATGAAGCCAATCAGGCCTACGACCGGGAATTGCTGCGGCACTTTTTAGCCCAGATGATGACCACCCTGGAAAAAACACTGCAAGTTGGCGATGAAGGCAGCGACCTGTACAACACCTTCCGGGTTTATTTAATGTTTAATAAACTCGATACGCTCAATAAAGAGGAAGTGCAAAATTGGTTTAAAAAATTCTGGGAAACCACTATTAAAACCGATGAGCCCAAGCGCGCTGAATTAGAAGAACACCTGGCTCATTTGCTCACTCTTGAATTAACCCCGGTGGAGCTTAACCAGGCGGTGGTGAATCATGTGCGGGATATTTTATTAAAAGAGCCAATCGCTAAGCGCGTTTATAGCCGCATTCGCCACACCCCCGCATTTGCTCGCAAAGTGGATATGCTGGATGAAATGGGCGATAAGGCGCGGCAATATTTTGTGATTAACCCGCAGGTGCGCGAGGCGCTGCAAATGCCGGTGTTATATACCAAAGCCGGTTACGATAAAGTGGATTTATCCGCTGACTCGGATGTAATCAAAGCAGTGATTGAAGAGCGGTCTATTTTAGCCCAGGCCGAAGCGGGTAAAGATGTATTAAATTACACGCCGGAAGAGCCCGCTAAGGTCAG
>DAOQGS010000337.1:0-4568 GCA_035338675.1 Cellvibrionaceae bacterium | reverse complement strand
CATTGTCGCATTGCAGGACGAATAAACCCCACCTTTTACACATTAATGGAAGACACAAATAGAGACCCTTATGAAAAAACTTTTTGCCATTTTTCTCGGCGTGTTAACTCTGGCGGTATTTGTAGGCACGGCGGTGTTTTTGTATAAAAAGAATCAACAAAAGCCGGTAATCTATGAAACCGTGCAGGCCACCAAAGTGGATATAGTGAAAAAAACCGTTGCCACCGGGCAGATTGTGCCGCGCAAGGAAATTGAAATTAAGTCCCAGGTTTCCGGTGTGGTGGAGGAATTATATGTGCAGGCGGGCCAGCTGATTAAACGGGGTGATCTGATCGCCAAGATTGAAATTATCCCCAATATGCAGGTGTTAAGCTCGGCGGAGTCACAAATGGACCGCGCGCGTTTAAACCTGGATAACGCCCAGCGGGATTTCGACCGGCAGAAGAACCTGTTCGCGCAAAAGTTGATTCCCGAATCGGAATTCACCAAATACCGCCTGGCCCTTGATCTGCAAAAAGAAGCCTTGGCGGCGGCGGAAAACAACGTAGCCTTAATTAAAGAAGGCGCCTCGAAAAAAACCGGCAAAATTTCCAACCAGGTAAAAGCCACCGTGGAGGGCATGGTGTTAAATGTGCCAGTGAAGGAGGGGGCTTTTATTATGGAATATAACGACTTTAAAGACGGCACCACCATCGCCAGTATCGCCAATATGCGCGACCTTATTTTTGAAGGCAAGGTGGATGAATCCGAGGTGGGCAAAATTAAAGAAGGCATGGAGCTGGTATTAAATGTGGGCGCCTTGGGCGCGGAAAAATACCGCGCCACCTTGGAGTACATTTCACCCAAGGGGGTGACTGACCAGGGCACGGTTAAATTTGAAATCCGCGCCGCCATCACTTTGCCTGAAGGCAGTTTTTTGCGCGCGGGTTATTCGGCGAATGCAGATATAGTGCTCGCCCAGCGCAATCAGGTATTGGCGATTAACGAAGGCAATTTGATTACGGAAAATGGCCAAACCTTTGTGGAGGTTATGACGGCGCCCCAGGTATTTGAGCGCCGGGCGGTAAAAGTGGGTATATCCGATGGGATTAACATTGAAATTCTTGATGGCATTACCGGCAGTGATGCCATCAAAAATATGAACCCTGCGGCCAGCGCGCAAGGCGGCCCAAAACCTGGTTAACAGCCATAACGCTTGCGGCCTGTAAACCGGCTCAGGCGCCGATTTATTGCGGGCCTTGTGATAGAAAATCTTCGCAAGGCCCTTTTTTGTGGGTGCAGACAAACGTAAAACCTTTGGTAACTAATCAGCACACCTTATTACCCTCTTCCGCGCGGGCGGCAAATGCTCGAGGTTAGCCATACTGCAAAATTGATTCGCGGTGCAGCAGTGGTGACCACAGGTTAGTGCAGACCGTCAAAAAGAGGGACCTTTTTGACGAGCCTACTCGGATGTATTTACGGAGTGTCTGCACTAACCTGTAGTCACCACTGCGGGCACAGCACTAAAACACGCACATGATAGTTCCTAATCAGTGCGGGAATTACCTCCAGCTACATAAAAAGATGCTGAATAGTTATAAAACCCAAGCATTTCCCTGTGTTGTGTAAAAGTGCACCTATCGCCAGAATAAATTTGGCGCCGTAAAAAGTGCGCCCTTCTGTGCCAAACCCGCCGTTATGCCGCGCTATTCGGCACAAACTTATTTTTTCCAGTTGATTAGGCGGGGCGTTTGTCGGATGTAGGCGTTTTTGCGCGCTGGCGCTCAGTTTTTATCTGCCTATACTTGGGAGTGAGAGAAATCGACAACAGGTGTTTTCGCCCATGGGCGCAGAGGTAGAACAATCTGAAGTCAGTGCCCACGCCTATTCTGAGCACCTGGCATTAGTCAATGAGGTGAGCCGGGTCGTCGCCATTGAGGATATTCGCAATGTGCAAGGGCAGCTGTTAGTTGCCAAGGGCGGTGAAATTGACAATCGCCTGGCGGAAAAGGTGCTGCGTTTTAAGTTGCTGCGCCCCATTGAAGATTCAGTCGCCATTGAAAATGAATTTAATGTGGATTCGCTGTTAAAGCGCTTGGACTATTTTCTTGAAGCTGACCCCTTTCTGAAATTCCTCAAAGAGTTAATGCCCCCCCTGGTGATTAAGTCCTGTTGTGAGGCATTTTGCCGTTTTGCTGTTTTGCGCCAAAAACTTACTGTGCTGGCCATTCAACTGCCAATTGTGTTTGAACAGGCCTTATTCGTAGGTTGGTTTGGCACCCTGGTGCGGCATAAGGCCAAAGGCAGCCCTGAGGAATGTATCGCTGCTTTTATTGGCGGTTTATCCCATGATATGGGTATGTTGCATATCAGCCCTGCGGTACTCAATAAACAAGGGGCCTATGAGCCTGCAGAGTGGCGGCAAATGCAGGCGCACCCGATTATTGGCGCCAAGATTTTACAGGTAATCCCTAAATTACCTGCCGAAGTGGCCAGGGGGGTGATAGAGCACCATGAAAACCTGGATGGCACCGGCTATCCACGCGGTCTGGTGGGCGATAAATTGGGTGCCCTAGGGCAAACGCTTAATCTGTTGGATAGTTTATTTGCTATTTACCGCAAATACTTTAAACCCTTTAACCGCTCCCTGCGGGATTTAATTCCCATTATTCAAATGAATAGCCACAGCCGTTACGGCTCTGCCGGGGCTGGCGCGATTATGCTGTTAAAAAAACTACCGGAAAACAAAGCCTGTGGCGTTCCTATTGAGTTGATGCCGGATTTCGTGGCGGCCGTAAAGGTGCGCAATGCGTACTTAAATACCAATATTAAAATTATTAATGACATGGCCACCCAAATTGGCTACCAAAATAAAAATCCGCGCATTATCGCCATTCAAAACAGCATTATTCACATTGCTGTATCCCTGGTGCAATCGGGTATTATCAACGATGCCTATATGCGTTGGTTAGATCAGGTGCTTAATGAGCGTTTAGAATTTGCCTACCGGGAAGTGGAGGAGGCATTTATTCTTATGCAGGAAGTGGTGTTTCATTTGGATAAGCTTAAACAGCAGCTTATGGCATTTATAGAATTTGACACGGATGCCGCCAAGATGCCGTTTTTACTACCCGCCATGGAGCAGTTAATCGCGGTGCCCATGCAGCCGATTCCCGATTCCCTTAAGGATTTATGGGTTGGGCGTATGGTTGTTTATTAAACGCGTGAATTTAGATCTTGGCCTTGTATGCTTAACCCTCGTGTTATTGCCTGTTGCATCTGAGCTGATGGTGTCTTCCCGCCCTTTGGGGTTTTAGCCCCACCTTATTAACCCGTGCAGCGTCCCACCCCAAGGCAAATGCCGCTTGCCTGGCGGCCTCAAGGTTTCCACTTTACTTGTTTTACTGCTATACCTTTTTAAATAAGGCGTAGTCTATGGGCACGCCATCACGCTGCCAGATGAGGAATTGAATGGCGGATTGCCCCTTGTTAATCCAACGATTGACCGGCCCCGGCCGTGGACGGGTTTTGCAGACCTATTGTCGCCTACTGTGCTGGCTATTGATTGCCTTAGTCAGCCCGTTGTGCCGTGCCGAAGAGGCGCCTATGCCCGATGTGCGGGTGCTGATAGATGTATCCGGCAGTATGAAGGAGAACGACCCCAATAATTTGCGGGTGCCCGCCATTGAATTATTGTGCCGTTTAATGCCCCAGGGCAGCCGGGCGGGCCTGTGGTTTTTTGCCCAGGGTGTTAACCCTGTAGTGAAGCTATCGGCAGTGGATAATAATTGGAAACAAAATGCCATCCGTTTAAGTAAAACCATCCACTCTCAAGGCTTGCTTACCGATATAGGCGCCGCCTTAGAAAAAGCCGCCGCCGAGCCCAGCGGGCCAGGCTATAAAAAACATATTATTTTGCTCACCGATGGCATGGTGGATGTAGGCACCGACGCCGAAAAAAATCAGGCCCAATGGCGGCGCATCAGCAGCGAGTTATTGCCTAAATTAAAGGCCGATGGCTTTCACATTCACACCATAGCCCTATCGGAAAAAGCCGATAAAAATCTGTTGGAAAAGCTATCCCTAGGTACAGATGCCGCGTCTGTAGTGGCGCTCTCTGCCGATCAATTAGTCAAAGCCTTTTTACAAGTATTTGATACTGCATCGCCGCAGCCGCAACTGCCTATTGAAGGCAATCATTTTGATGTCGATAAGAGCATTGAAGAAATTACCGCCCTCATTTTTAGAGGCGATGTGGCGGGCCAAATTAAATTAATTGACCCGCAAGGCCAGGAGTTTAGTGCTCAAACGGCGCCGAAAAATGTCAATTGGTACCGAGCGGATAACTACGATTTAATTACGCTGAATAAACCGGCCACCGGCCAATGGACTTTGGGCGGCTCATTGGCACCGGGCAGCCGTTTAACCCTGGTGAGTGATTTAAAACTTGCCGTGCAACCCTTGCCGAATAATATTTTTATCGGTGAAGGGCAGGACTTAAGCCTGCAATTACAGGAGGCGGGTAAAACCTATATCAACCCGGAGTTTTTAAAGCTTATTCAATTTACGGCAGAAATAGTGCCCGC
>DAOQGS010000336.1:0-4573 GCA_035338675.1 Cellvibrionaceae bacterium | reverse complement strand
TCCATGCAGTCGTCCGCTTTTTTTGCCAAATTCGCCTAGCCAGAGCTTCGCCGCCTACATTTTTCAGAGGTTTCCTAGTATGGTAAATCCCCGCAGCGGTGAATACAGGTTACGTCAGACACGCCGTGAATACATCCATCTAGGCTCGTCAACAAGGTCCCTCTTTTTTAACGGCCTGACATAACCTGTATTTACCAATGCGGTACGGAGAATTCCATCTGTAGCCTACCTATTTTTACCGCCACCATGGAGAGAGTAATTAATTGTGCTGAATAGATACAAGCCTGCGACACAGTCACAGGTAAGCACCCATACACAGCAATTTAAATATAAGAATTCACTGCAGACTGTTACACCAAGTCGGCAATTAATTGTCCCGCCGGTAGCCTGATTATTAATTCAAATTGGATTTTGCTGCGCTCTACAGGGCGCGCCTGTGGGTCGGCGTCTAAATGGATAGTAATGGCCCCGCCCTGCTCACTTACAAACTGCTTCACTGCATCCATACCCACACCGCGCCCGGAAATTTCGGTCACCTGCTCTTTCGATGAAATACCGGCGTGAAAAATAATATTGGCAATTTCACCGAGTGTAGGCGTTGCATCCGGCGGCCAAAAATTCCGTTGCACACCTAACTGAAAAAGTTTTTCCATATCCAGCCCTTGGCCATCATCGCGCAGGGTTATAATCAGTTCCTCACAGCGGATATTGGCGGTGATTACAATGGTGCCCGCCGCAGGTTTACCCAAGGCTGTGCGCAGCTGAGCAGGCTCGATGCCATGATCCAAACAATTGCGCAGCAGATGAGCAAAAATATTCTGCAGCCACTCTTCACTTTGGCGATTTATAACAATAGCCTCCGCACTGATATTCAACGTCGGAGTTGCCTTGCCCAATTGCGCGGCAAGGGATGGCAATGCATTAATAATATCCGCTAACACGTCGGCAAGGGATTTATGTAGAGCACCCTGCATAGTTTGCTCAAGCCTGAGCAACTGCGTCTGGTCAATATTCGCGGGGGTGCCACGGCGTATACAGGTTAAAATAGTTGTAAGGCTCGCCGTTGCTCGGCTATCCAGCCAAATCCCCGTTTGCCCATGAGCATGGCTGGCATTGCGGCCTAATACATGAGTAAACACCTGGTCGTATTCATTTAATACGGCGGCTACGCGCTCTAAATCAGCGCGCAATTGCCGTCTGTCCCACTGCGGCTGACTTTCCAACTGCATAGCGGACATCTGGATTAATTGCCCACAGTAGGCTTCTGCGTTGTGGGCCGCTTCGCTTAAATAAGCTAAATTGTAGGTGCGGCTATTGCCTTTTATGGTGTGCAAATGGCGAAATAACTGAGCAATAACTGCATCATCTCGCTCCTGTGTTGCGTCAATTTGCGCAAGGCTCAAAGCGATAAAGCGGCGGCAAGAAGCCACCAATACACGGTATTTATCCGCAGGTACCTGAATCAGTTGGCCGATAATCTCCAACTCACGTTTTTTCTCACGGGCCTCCAACTCCATTTGCCGCAAGGCGGTAATATCCCGCACCGACACCATCATTTTAACAACTATTTGCTCTTCAATGATCGGGTTCCAGTCTAAGGATAAGTATTTGTGTGCACCGTTAAGATTAATTTCATACTCATTTAATAATAAATGTATGTTGCATTCATAATTGGTTTCATCCTCACCGATCATGGATTCAAGCGCGGAACGCAATTGACTTAGAATATCGGCTTGGATATTTGAATGGGCAAACAATAACTCAAAACCATTTTTACCAGCCAGCTCCCGCTCGGCGAATAATTCTTCTAAGTGACGGGAATATTCCGGGTGAATACGCCCATCGGGCTCAAGCGTAAATAGGCCCTGGCGCATATTGCTGAGCATGGCTTGAATTGCTTTGTTTTTCTCGTTTAACTCGGCGGTGCGTTCGGCTACTTTTAGCTCCAACAACCGGCTTTGTGCTTCCAAATGGCGACGTTTTTTAAATTGCGCGCGCACCAGCAACAGCAACATACTCAGGGATATGAAGCCATAGGCACCATAAGCCCAGCGGGTTTTCCACGGGGGCGCGCGCTGTATGATGCGAATGGAACGGCCCTCCTCATTCCATACGCCGTCATTATTGGCTGCCCGCACGCGAAAAACATAATTGCCCGCATCTAAATTGGTATACAGCGCACTGCGCTGATTGCCCACTTCTCGCCAATTGTCATCAAACCCTTCCAACTTATAGGCATAGCGATTTTTGTCAGGGTTGCGAAAATTTAATGCGGCAAAATGCAGGGACAGCATGTTTTTTTTGTAATCTAAGGTAACAGCGTCGGTTTGATTGATCACTCGCTGTAAAATCCCATCCTGTTCGCCAGGCAGTACTTTTTGGGTAAAAATACGCAATTCAGTAAAGGCTATAGGCGGCGGATTTTGATTTATTTGCAGTTTTTTCACATCGATTAAAAACAGGCCATTTTTGCTGCCAATGGCGACTATGCCTTTGGCGGTGGTGAGGGAAGCCCCAGTGCTGGTGCCGCCAATATTCTCACCCATATGGCGTATATAATTTTGCACCCGCAAAGTGTCGGCATTAAACATAACAATACCGTTGTTAGTGCCCAACCATAAATTGCCCAATGGGTCTTCAGTGATACTGCGGATGCCATTATCAACAAACCCCTGCTTTAGGCCATACAGCTCAAAATCATCCGTCGCCTCGCGATACAGATGCAAACCTGCATCGGTGCCCAACCATATGCGCCCCTTATGATCTTCAAAAATAACCAGCACTGAATCATTGGCTAATTGATGCGGTTTGTTGGGATCGGCCTCATAGCGTTTAAATGTACCTTGGGCTCGATCCATAATATTGAGCCCTTTAGCCGTCCCCACCCAAAAACGCCCTTTGGAATCCTCAAAGGTTTTCCACACCACGGCGTTGCTAAGGGAATGATCATCCCCCGCGATGGGTGCAAATACGCGATACTCGTGGGCGGCGCGGTCAAATTTCAGCAACCCTGCATTATGGGTGCCCAGCCAAAAATTCTGCTGGCGATCTTCATACACTGACCACACAGAATTATCAGGCAATATACGAGCAGTTTTAATTGCTGTACTCGCCAGCTGTATATCATAGGGCAGCTGCTCAAAACGATCTCTCTGGCGGTTGTACAGGTGCAAACCATTTAGCCAACTGCCAAACCAAATATCGCCAGCACTATCGGTAAGTGCATTGATCGGTTCCGCTGTTTTAATCTCTTTTTCTTGCGCATTAACGCCAGGTATCCCAATGCGATAATGCTCATAGGTATCCTCTGCAATGTTGTAGCGGGTAACCCCACCGGCACCAATCCACAGCTGGCCCTGTTTATCTTCCGTAATGGCTTCTACGGTTTTACTCAATAAACCGCGCGCAGGCTCAGCATGGGGTTTTAATACGCGAATTGCGTCGCTGGAGCGGTCATAAAAATTAACACCCGCAGGGTAAGTGCCCACCCAAATATCGCCATTATGGTCCTCGTACACCCGCCGGGTGATACTGCTACTTATTGATCTAGGCTGCCCCTCCTCGTGAGTAAAACGAATAAAATTATTATGCTCGCGATCAAATAAATTAAGCCCGCCCTGGCAGGCAAGCCACACCCAACCGTTTTTAGCCACCGTAATATGCCGCACCATATTATCCGTAAGGCTGCGCGTATCGCTGGGGTTGTGCGCATAATTCATAAATTGTTCTGTGTGCGGGTTAAACCGGTACAGGCCATTATCAGCGCCCAACCAAAGCTCCCCCTGCTGATCCTGCGCGATGGTTTTTAGCGCATTATTACTGAGAGAATCGGGCCTTTGCGGGTCGGGCAAAAAGTGTTTTATGTGCTTCGTAAGCCAATTAATTTTTATTAAACCTTTGGTGCTGGCAAGCCAAATAATATTTTGCTGCCGGTCAACCACCAGATCATACATGGCGCTGTGAATAAGCTCATCGGCCGCCTGATCCGCAAGTGTTAACAATTGATACTGGCCCGTATGGGGGTCAAAGACGTACACCCCATTCCAAGTGGCCAATAAAATTTCGCCACCGGGGCTTTCATCAATGCTGCTGACAACATTTTTGGCAAATAAGGCCTGTTGTGTTTTGGCGTCTTTTGCTGCGGTTAAATATTCACGCTCGCGGTTATATATATACAAACCTGAGCGGGTGGCAACCCATAGCTGCTTGCGGCTGTCCTCAAACAGGTCGATGGCTTGATTGACGTTACGAAATTCTGCCTGCTGGCCTGCATCGCTTGCGATGGTGATATTTAAAAATTCCGCCCCATCGTAACGCAACAGTGCATTGCGCCCGCCAAACCACATAAAACCCTCGTGGTCCTGCAGTATGGCTTCCACCTCTCCCAGAGCCATATCCTCACTTTGCATTACATTCTGAAAGCTCACCTTGCGCGGATAGTCGTCGGCTAGAGCCCAGGATGTGTTTAGGCATAACCCAAATACGGCTAATAGCGTTACACATAATCGGGCGGGAGATTTAAACATAGGTAGGCTGGCTGTTAGCGGTCTTTTACGACAGGGTTTGAACGCCT
>DAOQGS010000335.1:0-4575 GCA_035338675.1 Cellvibrionaceae bacterium | reverse complement strand
AAACAACCCCCATAGCTTTCAGCTCTAGGCGAATTTCATCGCAGCGGGCAAAATCTTTTGCGCCCTTTGCCTCAGCACGCTCATGAATAAGCGCTTCAATTTTGGCCACATCCAAAGCCGTACTGCCCGCTTGTAAAAACGCCTCGGGAGCCGCCTGCAACACACCCAAAATACTGCCCAGAGTTTTTAATACTGCCGCCGAATGTGCATCCGGCGAGCTATTTATCTGTCGCACCAAATCAAATAAAACACTCAGGGCCACGCGGGTATTAAAATCATCATCCATAGCCGCACAGAAGGCTTGGCCCGGCTCGCTGGCAAAGGCTTCTGCTAATGGTAGAACGGGCAAGTCGCCAAACTGCTTTAAACAACCATAAAACCGCTCTAAAGCGCTGCGGGCTTCTTTTAAACTCTCTTCCGAATAATTAATAGAGCTGCGGTAATGGCTGCTTAATAACAAATAACGCACTACCTCTGGATGGTAGCGGCTTAATACATCGCGAATGGTAAAAAAATTGCCCAAAGACTTAGACATTTTTTCATCATTTACCCGCACGGCTCCGGCATGCATCCAGTAATGAGCATATTGGCAGCCGTTAGCCGCTTCGCTTTGGGCAATTTCATTTTCATGGTGGGGAAAGGGTAAATCCGGCCCGCCGCCGTGAATATCCAGAGTGAGCCCTAAACAACTTTTACTCATAGCTGAACACTCAATATGCCAGCCAGGCCTGCCATTGCCCCAGGGCGAAGGCCAACTCACCTCGCCTGCTTTGGCCGCCTTCCACAACACAAAATCCCGTGGGTCTTCTTTGGCTTCCTCAATTGCGATGCGCTTACCTATTTCCAGTTCATCGAGTTTTTTATTGGTAAGCTTGCCGTAATCGGCAAATTTTGCCACCCGGTAATACACATCGCCATTGCTCGCCGCATAGGCAAATTGTTTTTCTTCCAAGAGTTTAATCAGGTCGATAATCCCCGCCACGTGCTCTGTGGCTTTGGGTTCTTGATCTGGGCGCAATACGCCTAAGGCGGTTTCATCCTCCACCATGGCCGCGATAAAACGCTCAGTTAGGGCATCAATACTCTCGCCATTTTCCGCCGCGCGCTGAATAATTTTATCGTCGATATCAGTAATATTGCGCACATAGGTTAAATCCCAGCCTCGCGCACGCAAATAGCGCGTAATCACATCAAATACCACCATTACCCTGGCGTGGCCAATATGGCAAAAGTCATATACGGTAATGCCGCACACATACATGCCAATTTTGCCTGCAACTAAAGGCTTAAACAGTTCTTTTTCACCGCTGAGTGTGTTGTATAAAGAAAATTGCATGGCACTGAATCTCGCTCAAAATTATTCGTCGGCAGCTTTGGCTAAAGCATCTTTTAAGCTGATGGTGCGGTTAAACACCAAGCCAGCGGCACGGCTGTCCCGACAGAAATACCCCTCGCGCTCAAATTGATAGGCCTGTTCAATGGCGGCCTCTTTAAGCCCCGGCTCACCTGAACACGCGGGTAATTCAACCAGGCTATCGGAATTTATAAACTGTAAAAAATCTTTATCGCCGCTGTCTGGTGATGGGTCGGTAAATAAACGCTCGTATAATCGCACGGCAAATTGCACATGCTCTTTACCATCTACCCAGTGAATAACGCCTTTGGGTTTAACGCCATCGGCAGGGTCTTTACCCAGAGTCTCCTCGATAATATTGGCCTCAATGGCGATAATATCCCCAGCGGCATTTTTAACTGCATTGACCGCTTCAATTACATAAGCATTACGCAGGCGCACGCGCTTACCCAACACCAACCGCTTATATTTTTTATTAGCCTCCTCCCTAAAATCCTCCTGATCAATAAAAATCTCGCGGCTAAAAGGTAAAGAGCGGCTCGGCAAATCCTCATTGTGAGGATGGCCTGGGGCTGTTAAAACTTCGGTTTTATCCGCCGGATAATTTAATAAGGTCACCTTTAGCGGCCGCAAGACACACATGGCGCGGGGGGTGTTTTTATCCAAATCATCGCGGATAGCGTGCTCAAGCATGGCCACATCCACCACCCCATCCGAACGGGTCACACCGATCATCTGACAAAATTTACGTAGCGCGGCAGGCGTAACACCCCGGCGGCGCAGGCCAGCTATGGTGGGCATACGCGGGTCATCCCAGCCATCCACCAGGCCGTCATCCACCAATTGTTTTAATTTACGCTTCGAGGTAACGGTGTAATTTAAATTTAACCGGCCAAATTCGTATTGCACTGGTTTATGGGGCACAGGCAAGTGTTCAATAAACCAATCGTACAGGGGTTTATGGTCGGCAAATTCCAGTGTGCAAATAGAATGGGTTACCCCCTCAATGGCATCTTCCTGACCGTGGGCAAAATCATAGGTTGGGTAAATGCACCATTTATCCCCAGTTTGGTGGTGAGCCTGCTTGCGAATTCGATACAAAATCGGGTCGCGCATATTAATATTGCCATGGGCCATATCAATTTTGGCTCGCAATACACTCTCCCCTTCATTAAATTCCCCTGCCCGCATCTGCTCAAATAGGGCCAGGTTTTCTGCCACACTGCGTTCACGGTAGGGCGAATTTTTACCTGGCTCTTTTAAAGTGCCGCGATATTCACGGGCTTCATCCGCCGTTAAATGGCACACATAGGCCTTGCCCTGCTCAATTAAATACAACGCCCAGTTGTACAATTGATCAAAATAAGCTGAGGCATAGCGCACTTCCCCGGCCCAGTTAAAACCCAGCCAACGCACATCTTTGATAATGGCATCAATATATTCTTGGTCTTCTTTAGCAGGGTTGGTGTCGTCAAAGCGTAAATTACACTGGCCACCAAACTCCTCCGCCAAACCAAAATTTAAACAAATGGATTTGGCGTGGCCTATATGTAAATAACCATTGGGCTCCGGTGGGAAGCGGGTAACCAGGGTTGAGATGATGCCGTTGTCTAAATCCTGTTGGATTTGTTGCGCCAGAAAATTTTGCGGCTTGTTATCGTCGGTCATTGGGCCTGCCATTGGGTGTAAGTCCTAAGCGCGTGAACTTCAGCGCGGTTCATATTCAAAGACAAAGCAGCTATTATAGCCCCCCTTTTTAGCACCAAGCCATGCCTGCACTACAAGCAGCCTGGCCACACCTCATCCTGGAGCAGCTATGATCACCCTACACACCAATCTCGGCGACATCACCATCGAATTAAACCCAGAAAAAGCCCCTAAAACCTGCGCCAACTTCAAGCAGTATGCAGAGGACGGCTTTTACGATGGCACTATCTTCCACCGCGTGATCAACAACTTCATGATCCAAGGTGGCGGCTTAACCGCAGACATGAAACAAAAATCCACCCGCGCCCCCATTGAAAACGAAGCGGACAACGGCCTACCCAACGACACCGGCACCATCGCCATGGCCCGCACCTCAGACCCCCACAGCGCCACCGCCCAGTTTTTTATCAACGTAAAAGACAACGACTTCCTCAACCACTCCGCCAAAAACAGCCAAGGTTGGGGCTACTGTGTATTCGGCAAGGTGACCGAAGGTATGGACGTGGTGAATAAAATCAAAGTAGTAAAAACCGGCGCCCAAGACGTACCCCAAGCAACCATCACCATTGAGCGCGTAACCGTCGCAGGCTAACTATGACAGCCTATTTCATCTCCGACCTGCACCTTAGCGAAGAAACCCCTCAGATCTATGAGGCATTCAAAGATTTCTTAACCCGCCTGCAGGCCGGGGATGATTTGTATATACTGGGAGATTTTTTTGACGCCTGGATCGGCGACGACGAAGACGCCCCCTTCGCCCTAGAAGTAAAAGAAACTCTGCGCCGACTCACCCAGCGAGGCGTGACAGGCTACATGCTCCCAGGCAACCGGGATTTTCTCTTGGGCGAAACCTTCTGCCGAGAAACCGGCTTGACCCTCCTCCCCGAAGAACATGTCATCACCCTCAACGGCGAGCGGGTTCTACTCATGCACGGCGACAGCCTCTGCACCGACGACACCGAATACATGAAATTCCGCCAGATGGTCCGCAACCCGGCCTGGCAAGCACAGGTACTCGCCTTACCCCTCGCCCAGCGCAGAGCCATGGCGGCGCAACTGCGCCAGCAGAGCAAGTCGCTAAATGCTATGAAGGCCGAGGATATTATGGATGTGAATCAAAGGGAGGTTGAGGCACGAATGGAGTATTGGGGCGTGAGCAGGCTTATTCATGGGCATACCCACAGGCCGTGCCAGCACACTTTTAAAATTGCTGGCGCAACTGCAGAACGATGGGTGCTAGGGGATTGGGATCAACAATATTGGTGGTTGATTGGTAACGATCAATTGACGCTTAAGGAAGCATGTGTCGTCCCAAGCCTAATCTGACAGGTACCATTGAAAAATCGGTAACTGTCAGATCGAGGCTGAGCTAATACACTTCATAAATAGTGGAGTTCATAAAACCTAAATTGACAATATGTGTTATGGGCAAATATGTCCTACGTTAACCGCTAGAAATTTATTTAAAAACTTCTCTTGGCTGACTTGTAAAAACTGATGCCGAACTACCATCC
>DAOQGS010000334.1:0-4595 GCA_035338675.1 Cellvibrionaceae bacterium | reverse complement strand
CACTGGAGAATTTCATCCGCTCTGCCACCGCCCCCACAATTAGGGCTGGGGTGATGATGGCAAAGGTCATTTGAAAGAGGGCGTAGAGGGATTCGGGAATATCGCCCTGCAAACTCTCGCGGCCCATACCGCTAAACAGGGCTTTACTTAAATCCCCTAACCAGGCGGAGCCAGGGGCAAAACTTAAACTATAAGCGCAGAAAAACCACAGCAGGGATGCCACGCAGCAAATAGCAAAACACTGCATAAGCACCGAAAGCACGTTTTTTGCCCGCACCAAGCCGCCATAAAAAAGTGCAAGGCCTGGCAGCGTCATGAATAACACCAGTGCAGTGGCAGTTAATACCCAGGCGCTGTTACCTGAGTTGAGGCTGGCAGTGTCAGCCCAAGCACCGCCAGAAAGGCTTAAAAATAAGGCTGTTCTGGCTAAAACGTGAAATCGTAGCGGCATAATCGGCGACCTTGAGTTCTCATGGTGAAATGAAAAGCCGCGCAGACTAGCAGGTAATAATGGGCAAAAAAAGTGCGGCCATTGGTTTTATGACAACACTGTGCACCGGTATGGATTAGGCCTATTTAAGCCAAATAGCGCCAATTAAAGTGGCCACGGCCAATAACATAAATAGGAGGAATGCCATTTTGCGAGCGGCTGCCATGGGGATGCGCGCCATAATCCACTGGCCGGCAATAATCACCGGCACGTTCGCCAATAACATGCCGAGGGTTGTGCCCAGCACTACCTGCACCGTGGCCGAATATTTAGCGGCCAAAATAACTGTGGCAATTTGGGTTTTATCGCCAATTTCCGCCAGGAAAAACAACACCAGGCTCGCCATAAAGGCCCCGTACTGGGCAAAGCGATCGCCCTCGTCTTCGTCTTTATCCGGCACCAACAGCCACAAGCCTACTGCGATAAAACTCGCCGCCACCAAATAAGGCAGCCATTGTTGAGGAATAAACCCGGCCACCCAACTGCCCAGCCAGGCGGATAAGCCATGGTTAACCAAGGTGGCCAATAACACACCCGCCACTATTGGCCAGGGTTTGCGGTAGCGGGTAATTAAAAATAGCGTGAGCAATTGGGTTTTATCGCCAATTTCAGCGATGGCGACGGCAGCGGTGGAACTGATTAAGGCTTCCATGGATTCTCGTGTGTGTAGGGCAAGTGGCAATGAGGTGAAGCGAAATGCGATTGCCCCAAGGGCGCGCGGCTCTTATGCTGTGGCCGCGACAACGGCCACGAGCACACACCATGGGTACATTAAACCGCCAAATTCTTATAGCTAGCTTAATGGGCCTAGTCCTCGGCTGTTTACTGCACCCACTACCCGAGGCCAACCCCTGGCGCGAGGGCGCTATTTATAGTGCCACCCTGGTGGCCGGAGTTTTTATCGGCCTGCTTAAGATGTTGTTAGTGCCGCTTATTTTTGCCTCCGTATGCACCGGCGTTGCCCAGCTACAACACCACCAGCAAGGCAGCACAGTCTGGCGTTTAACGCTGTTGTGTTTTATTGCCACCATGTTAATTGCCATGATGCTGGCGGTGGCAGCTAGCCATATTTCTCCTGCTGGCGCTGGTCTTAACCTCGCCATGTTTGGCGATGCCATGGCGGCAAGCACCGCCAAACCCACCGGATTAAATGATTTTGTTCAGCAGATAGTTGGCAGTTTATTTATGAACCCATTTGCGGCCTTTGCCGAAGGTAAAGTGCTGGCCATTTTAATTTTCGCGCTGATACTAGGCGCCGCCATGGCGCAATTAAAAGAGGAAGCCGCGCCCGTATTGGATTTTATGCAGCGCTTATTAGCCCTAATGATGGTGATTTTAGGCTGGGTGATGCGCTTAGCGCCCCTAGGCATTTTTGCCCTGCTCACTAAATTAATCGCCGTGCAATCCCTGCCACTGCTTTTAAGCCTAATGCATTTTATTGCGCTGATTTTTATCACCACGTTTATTCACGGCGCGATTATTTTGCCGGGCCTGGTTTGGTTGTTTGCTAAAACCTCACCCCTCGAATTTCTAAGACTCTCTTTACCCGCCTGTATTACCGCGTTTTCCACCAGTTCCAGCGCAGCGACTATTCCCGTCACCTTAAAATGCGCCGAGCAATTATCCATCCCCCCTGCCCTGGCCCGTTTTGTTATTCCGTTAGGCGCCACCATTAATATGGATGGCACCGCACTGTATGAAGCCGCCGCCGCTATTTTTATCGCCCAATTGGCGGGCATGGATTTAACCTTCAGCGCCCAATTAATAATTATGGCCACCGCCATGATTGCCGCCATGGGCGCGCCGGGTATTCCCAGTGCAGGCATGGTGACGATGATTTTAGTACTGCAAGCGGCGGGTTTACCGGTGGAAGCCATCGCCATTTTATTACCCATCGACCGCATCCTCGATACCATTCGCACAGCGGTAAATGTGGAGGGGGATTTAGCGGTGAGTATGGTGGTAAAACATTATTGCCCGGAAACATTGGAGGGTTAACTGCTGGGCTAGCTGCTCCGATCCCGGCCTCCACTAGAAGCGCTGAAGGAGCAAAAAATATTCAAAATGAGACGCTTTACCCCCTCCCCTTTTGAAGGGGAGGGTTGGGGAGGGGTTCAGGCGCAACTAAAGAAAATAAACCAACACCACACCGATTTACATTCTTGTATTGGCAACCAAAATCAACCCCCATTAAAAAATCAAAAATGCCCTTTAAAATCCTTCAAGCGAATACCGCACACAAATAAAGCCAGAAAATAAACCGCCAAACCCGCTGCACACATTAACGCAAGCCAAGCCAAACGCTGCCAAAACACCAACTCAATAAATGCCGGGCTGATATTTAATAAAGCCATTAAGGCCAACACCATGGCCAAAGCGGAAACAACCAACTGCACAATAAAACGTCCCCAGCCCACCGTGGGCTTAAATAAATGGCGGCGGCGCAAAGCCGTATACAACCAAAGCGCATTCAACATAGCCGCCAAAGCAGTCGCCAAGGTAAGCCCGGCATGGCCAATCTGCCAAAAATGATGTAATGGCCACACCACTACAGCGTTAAGCGCCATATTAGCAGCGAGCACGAAAAGACCTATTTTTACCGGAGTCTTAGTATCCATGCGCGATGCAAACCCGCTCACTAATACTTTTACCAACATAAATGCCGGCAAACCGGCCGCATAGGTCATAAGGCTATAACTGGACATAAGCGCGTCGCGCTCGTCGTAGGCGCCGTAACAAAACAGCGCAATTAAAATAGGCTTGGCCAATACCACCAAAGCCAAACACGCAGGGATTGCAATAATTAATACACTGCGCATACCCCAATCCAAAGTAGCGGTGGCCGCTTCCGGCTGCGCCTTCATCTGCCGGGACATCACTGGCAAAATCACCGTGGCAATGGCTACAGCAAAAATACCTAAGGGCAATTCCACCAAACGGTCGGAATAACTCATCCAACTGACACTTCCCACCGGCAACAAAGAGGCAATCATGGTATTAATTAAAATATTCAACTGGCTTACCGAGGCGCCAAATAATGCAGGCGCCATCAGCCCCAATACTTTTTTAACCGCCGGGTCTTTAAACTCAATTTTAGGCTTTGGGGCAAGCCCCATTTGGGCCACAAACGGCAACTGAAACCCCAACTGCACAAACCCCGCAATTAATACCCCCCATCCCAAGGCAACAGCCGGGGACATGCTTTCACTGGAAAAGCCCACAGCAGCGGCAATTAAAATGATATTCAAAAAAACCGGCGTAAATGCGGGAATGGCAAATTTATCGTAGCTATTTAAAATACTGCCGATAAAACCTGCCAGGGAGATAAAGAATAAATAAGGAAACATGATGCGGATTAAATCTACCGCCAAGTTATAGCGCTCAGAACCCTCAGCAAACCCCGGTGCAAACACCACCATCAAATAAGGTGCGGCCACCACAACCACACTGCATAAGAGCAACAAACTAAGCCCCAAGCACCCCGCCACCCGGTCAATTAAATAGCGCACCGCCTGGGCATTGCCACCGGCCCGATACTCCGACAGCACCGGTACAAACGCCTGAGAAAACGCCCCCTCGGCAAAAAAACGCCGAAACATATTAGGAATGCGAAACGCCACATAAAACGCATCCGCCGCCCCATCCGCCCCCAAATACCGCGCCATCACCACATCACGGGCGAGGCCTAAAATACGCGAAATAAACGTCATACTGCCCACCAGAGCACTGGAGCGCATGAGTTTGTTAGCAGGCTGAGTGTGAGCCACAAATTCCACCGTTAAAAGCGCGGCATTGAGCCATGAAATGGGGCGCAGGACAAGGGCAATAGATCCTTAGCCCAGCAATGGTTTGCGGCCTCGATATACGTCCTCCAGAAAGCTTCCAGGCAGCCAAGTCCGTGGGTAACGAAGATTGTGCAGGCGTCGCCTATCCCCTTCGGTGCAGGGACTATTAAGTAAAGAATTTAGATTATTAAGTCTTTAGCACAACCCAAGAGCCATCAACGCTTTTGTCATCCCCAGCAACATCAATGATAGTAATTTGAGGGAAAGCCCCAAATGGCGTGGGTAGGAAGAGCGCAGCGACTTCCGACATGAACCCCGCC
>DAOQGS010000333.1:0-4596 GCA_035338675.1 Cellvibrionaceae bacterium | reverse complement strand
GGGCGTCAAAGGGATTTCCTTATTTTTGGTGCCCAAGTATTTACCGGATGCACAGGGCGGCTGCGGCCCTAAAAATGCCCTCAGCTGCGGCGCGTTGGAGAAAAAAATGGGCATCAAAGCCTGCGCCACCTGTGTGATGAATTTTGATGGCGCCAAGGCGTGGTTAATCGGCGAGCCCCATCAGGGCCTGGCCTGTATGTTCACCATGATGAATTACGAGCGCTTGGTGGTGGGTATTCAGGGCCTGGGCGCCGCCCACGGCAGCTTTATCCAGGCGCTGGACTATGCCAACACGCGCCTGCAAAGCCGCAGCCCCACTGGCATTAAAAACCCGGCGGGGCCCGCCGACCCGATTATCGAACACCCGGATGTGCGCCGCATGCTGCTTACTATGCGGGCGCTGAATGAAGCCGGGCGGGCTTTTTACCTCTATGTGGCCATGGCCCTGGACGGCGCTAAATACGCCGAACCCCAAGAGGCCCGCCGCTATGCTGATACTGTGGCGCTGCTTACGCCCATCGCCAAAGCGTTTATTACCGACAAAGCCTTTGACACCGCCGTGCTGGGCCAGCAGGTGTTCGGCGGCCACGGTTATATCCGCGAGTGGGGCCAGGAGCAATACGTGCGGGATATCCGCATCACGCAAATTTACGAGGGCACCAACGGCATTCAGGCCATGGATCTATTAGGCCGTAAAATCCTGGCGAGCCAAGGGCAATTGCTTGCGCCTTGGCTTGCCGAAATGCAGGCGTTTGTGCTCACTACCGAGCTGCCAGCGGCACTGCGGCAGGCATTTAGCGATGCCCTGGCGCGCTTGGAGGGCGCCACCGAGTGGGTGTTAAGCCGGGCCAAAACGGACCCTGCGGTGGTGGGCAATTGCGCGGTGGCCTATTTGCACCTGGCGGGCCTGGTGGCCTATGGCTATATGTGGCTGCGTATGAGTGCGGCAGCCGCCGGGCGGGAGGGGGATTTTTACCGGGAAAAACAACAGCTGGCGGCCTTTTACTGCCAACACCTGCTGCCCCAGAGCCTGGCCTTACACGGGCAAATTATCGCCACGGACAACCCCTGGGCGGTGGGTTTTAATGGCGTCGAGCGTTAAGGCGGGCAGGTTTAGAGCGCGATGGCTATTGCCGGTCTAGACTGGATAAGAGTTGGCCGCGCGCGCGGCTAACGCCAATTAAATCACAGGCTCTCTAACCACCCTGCGGACCTGGCTGCGCTTGGTCCCTAACCCGATGGCCGAACGCTATGCATAATGGACGACCCACCGTATTGTTTGTAGACGATTCTCCTGAGGACTTGCGTCTATTGGCGGGCGTTTTGGTGGGCGAGTTTGACGTGGTGACGGCCGAGAGCGGCCAACAAGCGCTGGAGCTGTGCCAAAGCCGCCCTGCATCAGTGGCAGTTTTGGATGTGGATATGCCCGGCATGGACGGCTATGCCACTTGCTGCGCCCTGCGCGCGCGCCACCCGAATATGCAAATTTTATTTCTCTCCAGCCACGACGGTTTGGATGAAATTCTGCGCGGCTATGACGCCGGCGGTATCGACTATATTCTCAAACCCTTTTCCGCAGAAATTCTGCGCGGCAAGATCGGCGGCGCCCTGGCGCTGGCGTCCAACCTCACTAAATTAGAACTGGAAAAAAACGAAGCCTCCGGCGCGTTTATGGCCGCCGTGGCCTCCATGGGGGATTTAGGGGTTGTTATTCATTTTTTGCGGGAGAGTTTTCAGGTCAGCGTCAGCGGGGATTTGGCGCGGTTGTTATTTGACTGCATGGAATCCTATCAACTGCAATCCTGCGTGCAGTTGCGCTGTCAGTTTGGCTGCGAAAATTACAGCAGTACAGGCCCTATCTCGCAATTGGAAATTGAATTATTAAGCCGCGTCGCCCAAACGGAAACGCGCTTTTTGGCCCGCGGGCGGCGCATTTTTATTAACTTCCCGTGCGTGACCCTACTGATTAAAAATGCCCCCCAGGATGAAAATAAATTGGGCCGCTTAAAAGATGCCCTGGCGATTATGCTAGAGGGGCTGAACGAGAAACAATTAAGCATTGAAAAAAGCCAGCAGATTCTCGGCATGTTGCGCTCCAACAGCCGCTCAAGCCTTTTATTATTGCAAGAGCTAGAGCAGATAGTGTTGGATATAGAAGAGCGTTTTGGCGAGCTGCGCCATAACAATATCAATTTGATTGATAGGTTAGCCGAAGCCCTGCGCGAGGAATTTTTTCACTTGGCGATTACGGACAAGGATGAGCAAAAATTGATGGCCCTGGTGGAGGCTGCGAAGCAGGACGCCAATAGTTTATTTATTGATGCCCAGACTTTAGGTGCCCATCTCAATTGGATAAAAGAAAAAATTCACAGTAAGCGGCAGTAGTCCAGTTTATTCACGCACAATTGCATGCGCATTCGCACCTAATCTATTTAAAAAAGTTATTAACCCGGCGGCATTTGGTGCCGGGTTAATAAGCCCATAAAAAAACCGCGCTAAGCGCGGTTTTTTTATGGGCGGCTGTTATTGAAAATCCACCTTCATGCGCAGGCCAAAGGTGCGCCCGGGCGCCCACATAAAGTTCGGTTGTGCCCGGCTATTCCAACGCCCTTGGTCATTCTTAATCTCTTCATCGGTGAGATTATCCACAAATGCTTCCAATAAATAATCTTCGCTCGCGGGCTTAAATTGCAGGCTGGTATCCCACTTCACATAGGCATCCTGGCGGTCCAAATCCGCCGCATAGGGCAGATTTTTAAAGCCCTGCGGGCGATCGCCCCGGTTGGCAGGGTCAAACCAAACTTCCGATGAATAGGTGCTGCGCAGGCGCGGGGTTAGGGTGGCGCCACCGTTGAGGGTAAAGTCGTGGCGATAACTTAAGGTAAATGCCACATCCGGTGCCTGCACCAACTGGTTGCCGCTGAAATTTAACAGGGTGGGGAATTTCGGGTTATTGGCGCTGGGGTTAAAGGCCACACCATCGGCACCGAAGGACGAATCTACGGTATAAAATTCATCATATTTGGCATCCAAGAGCGCCAGTGAGCCTTCCAAACGGCCCTGTTCACCCACCAACCAATTAGCCTCAAGCTCCAAGCCATTAATAGTGGCTTTACCCGCGTTGGTTTTGCGCAGTAAATCCGCACCTGTGGCAGTGGTGATATTACTGGTGACTTGTAAATCCGTGTAGCGGGTGGAAAATAACGAGGCGAATAACTGCAGGCGCTGCTCTAAAAATAAACCTTTAAAACCTAACTCGTAGTTAATATTTTCTTCCGGATTAATATACGCCTGGGTGCCCGCCGCTTCGTTATTATTAGTGGCAATAACTGCGGCTAAGGCCGCCGGCGTCATAGGGGTTGCACCCGTGTAGCCAACACCGTCTTGAATGGTGCCGGATTTAAAACCTGTGGCCACAGAGCCGTAAATTAAATCATCGGCATTTAAATCAAATTCAATGCGCCCCATGCCGGTAACTTTGCTCCAATCCGGCGAGGTGTCATTAATATTATCCACCCAGCATTGGCCTGCAGCGGCGAGTTGGCGATTATCGGCAATGCCTGGGGTGGCGGTATTGGGGTCGGAGGGGCATTTAATATTGCGGCCGCCCTTATCCCAGCGCTCATCGCTGGTATAGCGCGCACCCAAGGTGCCCCGCAGCGCTTCGGTAAAGCTGTAAGTGGTTTGGCCAAAAATACTGTTGGAATCCAAACCGCGATCCGGCTGGCGGTAGGTTTCCCAATAAATGGGGTTGCTGTTGCCAGCCGGGCGCGTATCTCGGTTGGGATGCACTATGTCAAAGTGGGTTAAATTATTTTCGCGGAAATTAAATAACCCCAGCATCCATTTCCAATCGGCATCGTCGCTGTTTTTAATTTGAATTTCGTGCTGGGTAGCATCGTGATTACATTCAATACAACCGCCCCATTCGTAATTGCCGGGCAACCAGCTGCGATCCCAGCGGGAAACGCGGGTCGATTCGGTGTAACCGCCTATATAACTGAGGGTAATGCCGTTGGCGAAGGAATAATCCAAGCGTGTGCGCAGGGAATTCACTTCGTAATCATTCATGCCCGGCACTTGAATATAGGCACTGCGGTCACTGCCGCCAGTGAGGGTGGGAATATGGCCTGCACCCTTATCGTTAAAATTTTCGAAGGTTAATAACCATTGCAATTCGTCATTGGGTTTTAATAACGAACTCAACCGGTAGGAGGTTAAATCGGTGGAGCCGTATTTTTCACCCAGATTAGAGCTGGGGGCAAAATCGACTACACCGTCAGCATTATCGGTAGCGGCGGCAAAACGCAGCGCCCAGATATCATTTACTGGCACATTAAGCATGGCGCGGGTGGCGGCGCGATCATAACTGCCAATCGTGTGTTCAAGGCTTGCGGCAAATTTATCTTGGGGTTTGGCGGTGTGTAAATTAATCACGCCGCCGGTGGAGTTGCGGCCAAATAATGTGCCCTGGGGGCCGCGTAGAATTTCACTGGCTTCTAAATCGTACATCAGGGCGGTGGCGCCCTGGGAGCGGGCCGAATAAATACCATCAATATGAAACGCCACCGCCGGGTCGCCGCTTTCGGTTTGATC
>DAOQGS010000332.1:0-4606 GCA_035338675.1 Cellvibrionaceae bacterium | reverse complement strand
CTTAATTGTATTAAGGGTGCTATCAGCCTGCGTACATAACCATAAATTAGTACCGCAATTAGGCAGGCGATAGTGGAGGCACTGATTAAAATAATTTTATTGACGCCGCGATTGCGCGTGCTGAGGTAGTCGTGTTCGACGGCATAAATTAACGAAAGAAAACGCTGTTCATCCAGCGGCAGATCCGTTTGTACGCCGTGCAGGGCTTGCCCAGATAGGGTAAACGCGGTGAGATGATGTGGCGGCAGGCTGATTAAGGCCGTATCCTGCGCGTTAATTGCCCTGCCGGCAATGCGTTCAATATCCTGCTGCCAGCTAAATGAATTACCCAGATCAATAGCAAAGGTTTTTTCGGTATTAGGGTGAATGATATAATCGCCCCGTTGTGTGAACATATAAGTGGATATATAGCCTAGGTTATCCGCCGACAATTTATCCAGTGTCGAACCTATATCCATATTTATTACCAGCATGCCAAACAGGCGGCCGCTTTCGCTGTAAACGGGTGTGGCTGCACTTAATGTGCGGCGCAATGGGCGCTCAAGTTCGCCCTGCTCCTGATGCAGATGTATATCAGAGTTGTAAACCTCACCTTTTTTAAGATGTTGGCTGGCAACAAAATAATCGCGCTGTTTCATCTGCTGTAATTGTTCGGCAGGCACTGCATCAATTATGCCCCCAGCGGAGCGCACACGAATTAATTCCCGGCCATCATCGGCAAGGCCAATAAACAAGGCTTGAAAATATTCGGGATTGGCATCGAGAAACGAAGCAAAACGCCCTTGCAAGCGTTTGGTTAAAATGCCTGTACTTTGTTGTTCCACATCGTCAAAGCCATTGTGTTCAATGGCGCGCACCAATCCATCTAGGGAAGGCAAATGGGATAAATACAACACGTCGCGATTTACGCGATCAATTTTATTGCGCAATTCTTTATTGTTGTATTCGGCTTTGGTTTCCAGCTGCGCTTGCAGCTCCGCCAGCAGCGCTTGGCGGGCCAATTGATTGGACAAATAAATTTGCACAACCGTGGCCAAAAATATTAACAGCACCACACCTAAGATGATGCGAACGCTCAGCGATGTGTGCGTCTTGGCGGCGGCTCGATTCATAGGCTATCCAGTTGCGAAGGCTTTTTAGCACTACTGTTTAGGGTTGTGTGCAGTGGTTATTTACAGCTATTTTTATAAGGTTTTTTGCGCAAAACCGCCAAATTAAAATAAGACCGGATGCTTAAAATATCTGCCCACCCAAGCCCCCCCTCTTTCACTGCTAAGCCAATAGGCGTCGCCGACGAACAGAGCTTGCCTAAATAAGATGGCAGGTAGTTATAACAATTAAGTTAGGAATACAGACGGGCTGCCCGTAAGTTTTAATAATAGCACGCTGCCGCTGTAATTCACCCGCTAATCTTCCCTCACCGATTGGCCCATGGGCTGCGCACTTGGCGCGCTGTAAACGCTTGCCCAAACGCCTATGCGCTGAGGTAGCGGGCGCTAGGGACGATTGGCAAACTTCATCGCCAGCCAGGCTATAGAACACAACAACAAAAAGCCGAGGGTGACCGGCAGCAGGGTATTGTTATAAGCAAGGCCAATGCAGGTGCCTAAAATTAATGCAATAGCCGATGACACCGCGCCGATAATCGCCGAGGCAATACCGGCTATATGCCCCATAGGCTCCATGGCGATGGCGTTGCTATTGCCAAAAATAAAGCCGAAACACAAAAAATTAATACCGGCAAAAAGCATAAACATGGCTAAATTTACGGCAACACAATACTGCACGGCTAAAAAAATGACAGCGCTGGCAATCATCCCGCGCAGGGCGAGATCGCATAAACGGCGCATACCCACACGCTCCACCAGATAGGCATTACCCAATGAAGCGGCGCCAAAAATCAGCGCCAATACACCAAAATACAGGGTAAATAACCTGCCAGTGGCAAACATATCCTGGAATATCTGTTGCGAAGAATTTAAATAACCGATCAAACTGCCAAAAATACAGCCCATACAAAGGGTGTAACCCATGCTAATTTTGTTGGTTGCCACCTCTTTAAATCCAGCGCTAAAACTGCTGGCCGATAAACGAATGCGATTGTTTTTCGCTAGGGTTTCCTCTAAACGCAGGAAAATCCAGCTGCCAATGACCAAGGCGTAGCCTATATAAAAAATAAAAATACTGCGCCAATCCGCTAATAATAAAATGCCTTGCCCTAATGAGGGGGCTATGGCGGGCACACCCATAAAAATGAGCATCACAATGGACATAATTTTGGCCATTTGCTCGCCTGTGTATTTATCCCGCACAATCGACATGGCCGCCACATAAGGCCCTGAAACACCCAGGCCCTGAATCAAACGCCCAATCAGCAGGTGGGTTAAATCCTGGCCGTAATAACACACTAAACTGCCGATAAAATACAGCGCTAATCCAAAGTATAAAATGGGTTTGCGCCCTAGGGCATCGGAAATGGGGCCGGATATTAATTGGCCGAATGTCATACCAAGGAAAATAGCCGTAATCAGTAACTGTACCTGATTGGCATCAAGCAATTTAAGGTCGCTGCGAATAATGCCCAGGGCGGGCAATAAGGCGTCGATGGAAATAGCGATAATCGACATCAAGAGGGCTATTAAAACAGTGAATTCTGTGCGGGAAATAGCGGCTGGGGAGGGCTTGAGCTGAGCGGTCATATTCAAAATGGTTCCGATAGTGGCTGTGTAGAGGCTAGTCGAACAGCGGCTGAGTAAATCGACCGCGACGCGGTTAAATCGCTGGGCAACCTTTGAAAAATCTTGGCAGCTAAGCTCCCGCCAGGCGAAGTTAACAAAAAGGCAGAGCCTACTGCGAGTAAATGAGCAGTTTATGACTAAATCTAAGGCTGCCAGAGCCGGTACGGTAATTTTTAGAAGTTCCCTAGCCGCTTTATTATGGGGGCAGGTCTAAGGTGCAGGCATCTTTGCATAAAAAACGCCTGTGGGTGCACCTCTTGTAGGCGTTTGCGTATTTAGTTTCCCGGTAATTACCCAGCACACCCAGTGCGCGTTCCCGGCAGGCGGTAAATGGAGGAGGATTGGTGTAGTAGTGGTGAATAGGGGTTATTTCAAAGCGTCAAAAAGGGAGTCCTTTTTTACGAGCCCACGCGGAGGTATTTAAAGCTGTAACTATTCAGTACACATTTTAGTATGGCGGGACGTGATTCTAGCGCTTAAAGAAATCACCAGGAAATTACTTCTTTAGTACTGTGAGCCCTCAGTACTCCCCCGCAGTGATGAATACAGGTTATTTCAGACACGCCGTGAATACATCCGTGTAGGCTCGTCAAAAAGGTCCCTCTTTTTGACGGTCTGAAATAACCTGTATTCATCACTGCTGCACCGCGAATCGATTCTGCCTCCGGTCTAAATCTACCTTTATTTGGCGCCCGAGCTTAAAAGAGTCATAAGGTATGCTAAATAGTTACTTAAAACTTTTATATCCCGTCCATCAAGCGTTGTAATTGCTCAACACCCAGTGGCCATTCCGCTAAATTGGAGGCGGAATTAATGTGCCCTACATCCTTTAACACTAAAAAATCGGCACCCCATTGTGCGGCCCAGTGAGCGGCTTTTTCAGCGCGCATCCAAGGATCATTAGAGCTGGCAATTACGTGTGTTTTAACCCCTAGCGGCTGCTTGGGCAATTGATCGGCAATGGCAAATTTATCTGGATCGGCAGGGGCTACCAAAAATAAGCCGTGAATTTTCTCCGCTAGCAACTGCGCCATACGGGCGCAGGCTAAAGTGCCGAAACTGTGTGCAATTAAAACCTGCGGCCCATGGGTGCGTGCCAGCGCCCGGTCGATGGCGCTACACCATTTGTCTAAATTGGGGGTCGCCCAATCGTCCAGTTCAATACGTGTGCTGTGCGGCAGACGCGCCTGCCAGCGGCTTTGCCAATGCTCGGCATCGCTATTGTTAAGGCCGGGCACTATGAGCGCCGGGTACCCGGCTAGGGCCTGGATTAATGGATCACGAAGCGGGGTGGAGGTCAGCATCTGAGGGCCTTTTGATCGGTACTGGCCAGCAGGGTACGCATCTTTCAGCGGCGGCTGAAGTACCGATTTTTTCTGAGCTTATAACCTACAACAGGCCGGATTATGACGGCAGCGGCGCCGCAGCAATCCAAACGAAAGGTTATAAGCTCAGAAAAAATGAGTATTTTTACTTCATAAACAACCCCTTTACTATGGCGCCCATCCCGACCTATACCGCTCACCAACGTCACATTAGGTAGCCAAATGCCCAACGAACCAGCGCAATTTACTTTGCTAGACGACGAAGTGCTCGCCGAAATCAAACAGCAGTTGGCACTCCTTCGCTACGGCTCGTTGGAAATATCCGTTCACAATGGCCAAATAGTGCAATTGGAACGACGGGAGAAAAAACGCTGGGGAAAAAGCGAAAACGCTAAGTAGCCAGCGCTAACCATTTAAAACAAAAAAACCAAGCACTGACCGGACCGCCGGAAGTGATATGCCTTTTTATCTGGAGTTTTGCATGTCATTTCGCACCCATGGGGCGGTCAAACGATCTTCCCATTTCGCATTAAAAGCATTTTA
>DAOQGS010000331.1:0-4612 GCA_035338675.1 Cellvibrionaceae bacterium | reverse complement strand
ATTCGGCCAGGCTGTAGCGCTGATCAAAACGCTCCGCCACCAAATACCACAGCCCTAAGGGTTCATCCCAGTGAATGCGCCCCCGCCAGCGCACCCCTTCGTACTCAAACTCCGAAAACCCCTCCTGCCACACCACTAAGGCCTGTACCGGAAAATCTTCCGAGCGGGCCACCAGCCCATTGACGGGGTGAAAGACTTGAAATTCTATGTGGTAGTTAAGTGGAAGAGGCCTATGTAGGGATAAGCTGGGCACAATCTTTAACGGCGTCTGTACGCCGGGCTGGCGCAGCGCAAGGCCGAGGCTGGCGTGAATATATTCCAGCTGGGCCTCCAACCGCTCGTCAAAAAATGCCTCGGCCTCCTGCATACTGCCCACATAACCGCGCACCGCCGCAGTAAAGTTGGCAATAGTGACCACACTGATAAGCAGCAATATAAGGAAGAGCCGAATTGACCCCACGTCCTAGCCTGCTGTATCAATTTTTGTGAGCCGATAGCCGACGCCGCGCAGGGTTTGAATGCTGTTTTCAGGCAACTTTTTGCGCAGATGGTGGATGTGCACCTCGATTGTATTACTCACTACCTCCTCCCCCCAGCTGTAAAGTTTGGCCTCCAATGATTCCTTCGTATGAACGCGGTTTTGCTGCTCCATCAGGGCTTTGAGCAACATAAATTCCCGCTTCGAGAGACTGAGTTCAGCATCATCCACCAGGGCGATGCGATCGCGCAGGTTTAGCGTAATACGCCCGTGCACAATCAGGTGGCTACTGGCCGTGCCCAGCCTGCGCTCAAACGCCCGCAAGCGGGCCAACAGCTCATCCAAATCGAACGGCTTGGTGAGGTAATCATCCGCCCCCACATCAAGCCCTGCCACCTTATCCACCACAGAATCCCGCGCAGTAAGAATCAACACCTGCACTTGTTTGTGCTGTCTGCGCAGTGTTTTGAGCAGGCTTAAGCCATCCATGTCCGGCAGGCCTAGATCCAAAATAACGATGTCGGGCACTTGCACCGCTAAACTCTGCAGCGCCTCCTGCCCGCGATCCACCCAATTAACCACCAAACCCGCATTTTTTAAGGCTTCCTGCATGCCGGTGGCGAGGGATTTGTCGTCTTCGATCAACAGTATTTGCATCGCTTAAAGGAACCTTGAACGGAAAATTGTTATCGTAGCAGGCGCTTCAGCTAGGATTCAGAGATCAAAGCCTAGCCTGAATTCCCCTACCTCACTTTGGAGACCTTGTATGTTATCAAGCCGTGCCTTTCCCCGTTGGATCTTCTGCGCCCTGGTGGGGAGTGCGGGTCTTACGCACCAGGCGGTAGCTGCAGGATATGATCAAACCGAAGACTTTGCCCGCGTGGTAAGTTCCCGGCCCATCTACCGCAGCGTGGAGGAGCGTATTCCTTCCCAGCGCTGTTGGACCGAGACTGTGCGCGAAGAACCCCGTAACGACAACTCACCAGCGGGTGCCATAGTGGGTGGCGTAGTGGGCGGTGCCCTCGGACACGCAGTGGGCCACGGCAGCGGTAATAAAAAAATCGGCACGGCAGTAGGCGCCGTTTTAGGTGCAACCGTAGGTAATGAAGTGGCGAAAAATCGCGCCCAGGCTGACGAGGGCGGCTACCGGGAGCGGGAGCGCTGCCAGGAGACCAGCCGCACTGAGCGGCGCGAAGAAATCATCGGCTACGATGTGGACTACCAATATCAGGGCCGCACCTACAGCACCCGTATGGATCACCAACCCGGCAGCCGTATCCGCGTTGCCGTCCGCGTCGAGCCCCTCGAGTAACCGTTTGTGATGCGCTGGTGTTACTGCTTGCTCATCAGTTTGGCCTGTATCCAAGCCAGTGCTGAAGAGTCTTCCATCAGCCGCACCCAGGCTGCACAAATGGCGCAGCAGAAATTTGGCGGCAAGGTCATCAGCATAGATGAAGTGGAGCCTGCACCGGCGGCAAGTGACGAAGATGCCTCGGCCCAGCCCGCGCCGCCCAGTCAGAACAACCCGCGCTTTGTGGTTAAACTCATGCAAAGCGGGCGCGTGCAGGTGGTTAATCTCGACGCCCAGGGCCAACCGCTCAACCCCGCGCCCTAATATCAACGCACACTCCCCACAAGGTACCCCATGCGACTTTTGATAGTTGAAGATGAACAGGCCATCCGCTTGCAATTGCAGGAATTTTTAATGGAGCAGGGTTTTGCGGTGGACACCGCCGCCGATGGCCGTGAAGGCTTGTACTTCGCCACCGAATACGACTACGACCTCGCCATTATCGACATAGGCCTACCCCATTTAGACGGCATTAACCTCATCAAAAAAGCTCGTGCAGCGGGAAAGCTCTACCCTATTTTGATTCTCACCGCCCGCAGCAACTGGCAGGACAAAGTTGAGGGGTTGGAATCCGGCGCCGATGATTACCTGGTGAAACCCTTTCACAACCAAGAGCTGCGCGCCCGCTTAAACGCCTTAATTCGCCGCGCCTCCGGCCACGCCAGCCCAGTCTTGGAATTCGGCCCTCTAGCCCTTGATACTGCCGCAAAAAGCTTAAGTGTGAACGGCGCGGAAGTGGAGTTGACCAGCTATGAATACAACACCCTTGAATATCTGGCCCTGCACGCAGGCCAGGTGATCTCCAAAACCCAGCTAACTGAACACCTGTACCAGCAAGATTTTGAGCGGGACAGCAACGTGATTGAGGTGTTTATAGGCCGCCTGCGCAAGAAGATTGACCTGGGGCCAGATCAAGAGGCCATTACCACCCTGCGCGGGCGCGGCTATAGGTTTAACCTGCCGCGCACCAACAAAGCCAGTGCCTAGGGCTATGCCCACCCTTGCCGGGTTTGTTTGGCACCCGTTGGGGCTTGAGACCTGAACGTGCGTTTTTCCAGCTCGTCATTATCCCTAAGCGTTCGCTTATTTCTCGCCTCGGCGGTATTGCTGCCGCCACTGCTGGCGTTTAGTTCCCACATGCTCAACCACGCCATGCTGCGCAGCCAGCAAACGGCGGAGCGCAACCTATTGCGCGGGCAAATTCACCTCTTGTTAGGCGCCGCTCAACCCAATAAAAAGGGCCTCAAACTGCCGGATAACCTGCCGGAATCCCGCTTTAGTACCGTCAATTCAGGGCTTATCGGCTGGATACTCGACAGCAATGACAAGATTTATTGGATGTCCAAATCCGGCGATTTGGTGGAAAAAACCGAGTTGCCACAATTTAACCAACCCTTTGTGGCGGGCAAGGAGTACTACGCCAGCTTTACCCTCGGCGGCGAGGAGTTTTACGCCCTCACCTACGACACCCTGTGGGAAATTAACAAACAGGATAAAAACTACCGCTTTGTAGTAGCCCACAACCAAGGCCCCATGCAGGCGGAACTCAATGCCTATCAAAAACGCCTCTGGAAGTGGCTGGCGGGCTTAGCGCTGCTCCTAGTAATCGTACAAACTCTCGTAACCCGCTGGGGTATTCAACCCCTGCGGCGGCTGGCGCGGGATTTAGAACAGGTGGAGGCGGGCCTGAGCCAGGAGCTAACCGGCCGGTATCCTGCGGATATTCAACCGGTCACCAATAACCTCAACCGGGTACTGCGCAACGAATTGGCCCAGAAAGAGCGCTACCGCAATTCCCTAAACGATCTCGCCCACAGCCTAAAAACACCGCTTTCGGTACTGCGGGGGCAACTGCAAAACCGCGATAAAGAGCAGCTGATGCAGGTGGTGGATGAGCAGGTGAACCGCATGACGGCCATAGTGGATCACCAACTGCGCCGCGCCACCGCTCAGGTGACGCAAACCCTCGCCCACAATATGCTCGACCTTACACCCCTGGTGCAGCGCCTGATCAACGCCATGCACAAGGTGTATCAAAATAAGGGGATCCAATGCACTAGCACCCTACCGCCCCAGCTTAAATTCCCTGGCGACGAGGCGGATATGATGGAGCTGATTGGCAATCTGATCGAAAACGCCTGTAAGTACGGGCAAACCAAGGTGCAAATCTCCGCTAAAATTGAGGAACGGCCCATCGGTAAAGAATTGGTCATAGTGGTTGAGGATGATGGGCCGGGAATTCCGACCAGCCTGCATGACACCATCCTGACCCGAGGCGCCCGCGCCGATACCGCCACAGCCGGGCAAGGCATAGGCCTTGCCGTTGCGGTGGATATTCTCAGCAGCTATGGTGGCAGCCTGGAAATTACCACCGCAGCTCTTGGCGGCGCCGGATTTATTCTGCGTCTACCCTATAAAACCTGATTAATTTTGTTATGCGAACTTTTTTAACGTCCCCCTTCTTCACGTGGATTCGTCGGCTGCAATTCCCCCTGGCCATTGTTATCTTCACCTATTACGCCCTGCTGCCCGGCACTCAAGTGCACCTGGTGCTCTCGGATAAAACCACCCATTTTCTTGGCAATGCCACCCTATATTTATCAGCCTGGGTAGCCTTAGGCGGGCGCTTTCGTCTGCTGCTGTTGATTAGCCTGCTGATCCCCTACTCCCTGTTTATCGAACTGTGCCAGTACTTTTCCCCCGGTCGCACTGTGGACGTGCGCGATATGGTGGCCCGGGAGGCCAGCCTGCCGGTGCGGGATCTGCGACGCAGCATCCGCCGG
>DAOQGS010000330.1:0-4616 GCA_035338675.1 Cellvibrionaceae bacterium | reverse complement strand
CTTAAATGCCCAAACCATATCCCCCAACCAACGCGCTTAAACAGGCCAGCCGGTGGGCGCTGCCTTGGTTGGGGGATATGGTTTGGGCATTTAAGCGCAAGCCAAATACCTGGTTTTGTTCGCTCAGTTGCAGTACCCAGTAGGTGAGAATACTCAGCCGCTCCTCCAGGGAGTTGGGCAGATCGTTTAGATCCAGCCACTGCTCCTGGGCAATGTCCTCTACATAATATTTGGTTAACAAGCCTTTGCCTTTGGCAACGGCCTTCCAGGCGATGTGTTTGCGCGAGTCGCCGGGGGTGTAATTTTTAATCCCTTCAAAATCGCTACCGCCTAATTTAATTGCACCTATCTGCTCGCCGCTGCCAGATTTCGAAAGGCTAGGTAATTCTTTGCGCAGCGGTTTTGGATAAACCAATAATTCCACATCAAATACCAGCCAAGTCCAGCAGCGGATTAACCCCAGGGGATAATAGGTTTCAATTAATAAGCGGCCCGGTTGCAACCAGCCGCGTTTTTGTGTGCTAACGGGCAGGTTAATTACACAGGGCTGTTGGCAGGGCAGCTCAACGGCAACACCTGTTTGGCCGCGAAATAAACAGCGAATATTCTCGCCACCGCGTTTATTGGTGGCCGTAAGGCGCAGCTTAACCTGAGCAGTTTCCTCGGCAAAAACAGCGTGCGAGGGTAAGGCCTCCAATTTTATGCCCGCTAAATTGGCGTAGGCGTGCAAAATGGCGATAACAAATACACTGATTAACCCATAGGCCAGGGCAAGGATTAAATTGTTTTGATAATTGGTGCCAATTAACCACAGCACTAAAGTAAGCCCCAAATATACAAACCCTGAGGTGCCAGGAAAGGTGTATAAATTGCGACGATTGAGCGTAAACACAGAGGCTTTGGGCTGGCGCCGCAATAGCCACTGGTGCCAATAATTATCCCACCAACTGAGCATACTTAAGCCAACACAGGTACGCGCTGTTGTAATTCCTTTAATAATTGCGCCACATCCTGTTGGCGCGCGCCTTTTAGACGGTGGCCTAAAACAGCTTGCATAACGGCCTGCAAATCTTCAGGAATTAAATAATTGCGCTCGTGAATAAACGCCCAGGCTTTAGCGGCATTAAGCCAAGCTAAGGCGCCGCGCGGTGATAGCCCATAACTAAAAATTGCCTCTTGCCGGGTGGCGGCAACAAGGCGCTGTAAATAATCCAATAATGCGTGGCTTGCGGTGACACTGCGCACTTGGCTTTGTAAATCAAGCAGGGCTTCTCGGTTAATAACCGGCTGCAGCGCCTCTAGGGCTTGGCGCGGATTAATGCCTTCAAATAACATTCGCTCGGACTGCGCGGTGGGATAACCGATGGAAATACGCATTAAAAAGCGATCCAACTGGGATTCCGGCAGGTGATAAGTGCCGCTTTGGCTTAAGGGGTTTTGCGTGGCGATTACAAAAAAAGGTGTTGGCAGCGGGCGGGTTTTGCCTTCTACTGTCACCTGCCCTTCCTCCATGGCTTCAAGCAGCGCGCTTTGGGTTTTGGTGGAGGCGCGGTTTATTTCATCGGCCAATAATACTTGGGTAAAAATAGGGCCGGGGTGAAAACGAAAAACCCCTTGCTCCCGCGCAAATACTGCCACGCCTAAAATATCGGCCGGTAATAAATCGGCGGTAAATTGCACCCGCTCAAATTTAAGCCCCAACACCTTCGCCAAACAATGGGCCAGGGTTGTTTTGCCCATACCGGGCAAATCTTCAATTAATAAATGCCCCTGCGCCAAAAGACAGGCAAGGCTTAAACGCACTTGGGTATCTTTACCCAACACGATGGTATTTATTTGCTTAATAATAGTGGGGATGGACATTCCTGGGTAAATCCTGGGAGGTAAATAACGATCAGAGCCTAAATGGTTTAGCGCGCGGCTTAGGCTTTATAGGCCAATGACTAGGTTTAAACAACGCAACATGCTGTTAAGTGTAGCAAGAGCCCCCAGTCTTCCGGGCAGAAACTTAAGGGTACCTGCGGAAATCCACTTTTCGTGCCCTCACGTCGTTATTTTCGTGCTCAGTCGGTCATTTATACTGCATAAACTGCCTGCTTCCGCTCGAAAATGCCTAGCGAGCATCACGAAAATTGAATATCCGCAGGTGCCCTCAAGCCTTTGTAGACGCTAAAAGCCGTCACTCTACCAGGCGCAGGTCGTCCACCCACAGGGATGACACTTGCTTGCGTGTCTCCTCAGGCATACAAAATATGATTATTTTGTCTATTTCGGCTAGCAAATTTTGATTGCTGGCTTTGCTGCGAACATCCTCCAGGCGCCAGCGGACCCGGTTGTAGCCGGGTTGCAGAAGGAAGCGCTGGCTCACATCGTGATGATCGGACTGGTTATTAAGGCCGCGCAGGGCGAGCCCTAGATGAATCGGCGTTTTATCCGCCAGCCATACGTCCAATTGCACCTGGGTAAACCCCTGCCAATTGGGCGGCAAATCAATTAAGGCTACACCCGGCCAATTTTGCGCCGGGCAATTCAGTTGTAATACCCGCGTGCGGTTAACTGGCCCACCCTGCTGAATAATTTCTGCGGGCAGACGAGTGAGGGCATATTCACCGCCTTCATGGTGATCAATTAAAAAACCGCGCCCGAGCTCATCAAAGCTAACCAGCGTCGGAAAATTCTGCCATTGCATCGCGTAACACAGTGCAATTAGACACGGCTTGTAAAAGGCTGCAACCATTAAACATACAGGCAACATACCTAAGGGGAAAACCGCGCGGCCCAGCGAGCGGTTTTTAATGAGCTTAAACGACAACCAGCCGCTAATTGAACCCAAATTATCCAGCAGCACATCCTGAATATCACAATCTTTGCCGATAAAATATTGCACGGCCTCAATACTCAGGCCCAGGGCACACAAAGCCAATAACAACCACTGGCCAGGCAATTTTCGCCAGGCCAAACAAAAGGCCATGAAAAAAAATAACACCGCATGCCCGGAATTTTGCAGCGCGCCGATCAGGCGCCAATGGCCGGGGATATCCCAAAATAAAGGCAGGCCGATACTTAAGGCACAGACCAGCAGAGTTGGCCCTAAACCGAGTGGATTGTGGGTGGCGTTAAGCAGTTTCATTGCACAGAAGCGCGCATAGCTGTGGCTGTGGCTGAGCTAAAACGAATAGGTGAGCCCAGATTTATATTCCATATTACTGGCGTGATTAATAATTGGTGGCGTTGCCGCCAGGTTTTGTGCAGGCTGGCTGTCGTGGCGCAATCGGTACGCGAGGCTAAATGCCAGGTGTTCAGTCACTTTGCTGCTGAGTGTTAGATCAAACAAAATCCGGTAATCACTAAAATCGTCTAAATTAGGCTGGGCGTAAATGGTATTGACCAAGGACAATTGATTATTAATTTGCACTTTGAGCGAGTAATAGGCGTTCATGCGCCACATATTTTGCTCATCTATATACGTACTTAAATCGTTTACCTCTTTCTCTTTAAACGCACCCAGCCCCAGCGCGCACAAATAAACATCCGGTTTGTAGCCCACAAAATACCGCAGGCCAGCACCTGCCAAGCGGCGGGACTTTAAATAATCAAATTCTTCTGTTTCCCACTGGGCAAACACTTCAGTGGCGAGTTTTTCGCTCAATAAATTGGTCCAACGCAGGTGGGCAAACTGGCTGCGGTCATCCCGCACCTTATTTTTTGAGCCATAGTCCTGGGCCAGCATTAATAATATTAGCGTGTCCTCCTGCCGGTAATTTAGGCGGCTTGCGCCTGAAAAGGCTTGTTTTTCCTGGTTGCCTTTTTTGCCCTCCGCCGCAAGGCCCAGCGCACCGGAAAAGCCCTCATTGGGCAGGCGCGGTTTATCTGCCTCCACATTGGAGATAGCCCAGCCGGGCTGAGCCAATATCACCACAAAAGCACCTAAAAACCGTAACAACACACGCATAACTAACCTTATTGATAAAAATTAAAACAATAGAAAAAATAAAGGCGCTGGATGCGCCCGGATTGAATACATAAATTAAATGCTGACAGGGGTTTAACTATCCCGCGGGTAAAACGGCATCAGCGAGGCGTAATCTCCCATACATCCTCTGCATAGGCTAGACCATTGGCAAAATGCACAGCGCGGATGGTGAGGAATTTTTTAGTGAAGGTGAGGGAATATTCGGACTCCCGCAGCAGAGAGATTTTATCGCCAGGTTTCGCGTTGGCGCGCAGTTTTTGTATAAGCGCGAATTCGCCAGCGGCGCCTGCGGTAAAATTCACTGTAGGTGAGTGGCCTAAAAACTCCAGGCGCTCCTCTTTAACAATTTTATCTTTAAGGTCTGTTACGGATAAAATTAATTTAACGGCATCCCCTTCAACACTTAAAGTACCTTTTACACTAGCTTTACTGGTTTTAATTAGGGGTTTGGCTTCTGCACCGCTGCATTCCTGCCGCTGCACAGAGCCGTTGATGCGGCCTGCAAACGGTTCTGCTTGTTTTAACAAGGCTGGTTTACCCGCTAGCGGCCCGCTGGGAACAGTATTAATTTGCCAATATTGATCCGCCTGCTGAACAAAACGAGGGCTTTGCTGAAAGCAGGCCAGGGTGGCAAATGCCGAGC
>DAOQGS010000329.1:0-4627 GCA_035338675.1 Cellvibrionaceae bacterium | reverse complement strand
TGTAAACGTGCTGCCCGCAGGGGAAACATGGCAGTAAAACAGCGATCTTCAAATTCGATTCTAAGATCGTTCATGCCCAAACGGTGGGCAATGGAGGCGTAAATTTCTAAGGTTTCTTTGGCGATGCGACGTTTTTTTTCCGGCGCTAGGGCACCTAAAGTGCGCATGTTGTGCAGCCGGTCGGCCATTTTAACCACAATCACCCGCAGGTCCCGCGCCATGGCCAGGGCCATTTTTTGAAAGTTCTTGGCCTGTTTTTCCGCTTGGGATTCGTATTCGATTTTGGCAAGTTTACTCACCCCATCCACGAGTTCTGCCACCACCTCGCCAAATTGCTCGTGCAGGGCCTGTTTGCCTATGCCGGTATCTTCAATGACATCGTGCAGCATGGCTGCCATCAGGCTTTGATGGTCCATGTGCATACCGGCGAGGATATTGGCAACTGCTAGGGGGTGAGTGATATAGGGTTCGCCGCTGCGGCGGAACTGGCCGGTGTGCGCCTGCTCCGCATAATAATAGGCGCGGCGCACACGGTTGATTTGGGCGGGTTCTAGATAAGAGGACAGCCTGTGGCAAAGCGAGTCAATGGTTAACAAGACGCCCTCCTAATAGATTTACTCGTCGAAGGATGAGTCGACAGGTGGGATGTGCTTGGGCACTACCACACGCTGTTCATCGGGTTCTTTCAGAATATCGACGCTGATGAGGCCTTTTTCAATCTCCCGCAATGCTAAAACCGTGGGTTTGTCGTTTTCGGCGGGAACCAAGGGTTGTTTGCCCATAATGGCCAATTGGCGAGCGCGTTTACTGCCCACAATTACCAACTCAAAGCGGTTTGCTACGTGGTCTAAACAATCTTCAACAGTGATACGTGCCATGAATAAGGTGCCTAATAAAATGAAGGAAGTTTGGGGTGTGCCCGTCTGGGGTCAGCCTAAGCCTGTTTACGCTGGGCGTTACAGGCCAGATGGGCTTAGGGTGTTGAGCTGGCTGACCCATTAAAAAATAGGGTTACGAAGTGTACGCAAATCGATCATGCCGCTCAACCTTTTTGCGCCACAGCCACAGCCTGGGTCAGGCCAACAGGCTCGATAAAAGCTCGGCGTGGCGCTCAGATTGTTTACTTTGGCTCAACCGCTGGGCAATGACTATGGCTTGGAATTCTTTGAGAGCTTGGTTGAAATCGTCATTGACGATTATGTAGTGGCTTTCTACATAGTGGGAAATTTCACTCTTCGCCTCGGCCATGCGTGCATCGATCACCGCTTGGGCGTCTTGGCCGCGGCCGGTTAAGCGCTCCAGCAGGCAGGCCTGGGAAGGGGGGAGAATAAATAGGCTGACCGCCTCCGGTATCTGCCTGCGCACCTGGGCTGCGCCCTGCCAGTCAATTTCTAAAATCACATCCACGCCAGAGGCCAGGGTCTCATTCACCCAGGTGGAGGAGGTGCCGTAATAGTGATTAAACACTTGAGCATGCTCCAGAAAGGCCCCTTCGCCCAGCATCGCTAAGAATTGTGGCGGCTCCACGAAGTGGTAGTTGACGCCGTTGACTTCACCGGGCCGCATGGCGCGGGTGGTGTGGGAAATAGATACCTGAACGCCTGGTGTGGCGGCCACTAGGGCATTTACTAGGCTGGTTTTTCCTGCGCCAGACGGAGCTGAAACTGTAAATAGAGTGCCGCCAATTGCCATGCTAATTGCTCTTGTTGGTGGTGTGCCGGTGCCGTGGGGTTCTGCAATGCGCGGTCGAAAGCGCACATGCGCTGGGAATGTGTATGGGGTAATGATAGCTGATTCGGCAAGGGGACAGCATCTCAGGCCTTTACCGCTCATATGCACAAAAATAATGCAAAAAACTTAGGCATCGCTCTGGTTGAAATTTTTTAGTGAAAATTAATGTATCTATATGGTGCGAATAGGCACCACTAAAAAACACAAACGATACCTGTCGAAGATGATTAAAAGCTCACCAATAGGGCTTAATGATTTTTATTGGTGCGTTTGTGAGGAATTGAACGGCCTGTTGAGCCCATGTGATATTTATAACTAATTGAATTATAAAGACTTATAATAAATTATAGGGGTTGGCTCATATTGTGCTTTAGCGAATAGGCAGCAAGTTGGCTCGAATCAGGGTTTTTGTTTCCGGGTGTTTGGCCGCCTTACCCAGGTGGGCTTGCTTTTAATCTGTTTCCTAAGCCGCGAAGTATTTTTTATGCCGCCCGTAATTCCTTCTTTCAGCTCGTCCTCCCAAGCATCCGGCAAAGTCTGGTTGGTGGGGGCAGGCCCCGGTGATCCTGAGTTATTAACCCTGCGCGCCCTGCGCGTGATTGAGCAGGCCGATTTAATTTTATTTGACCAATTGGTAAGCCCAGAGATTCGCGCCCTCTTTCCCAAACAGGTGCCCCAGTTCTACGTAGGTAAAAGCAAAGGGCAACACAGTATTCCTCAGCACAACCTCAACGCCCTACTGGTCAAAAAAGCGCGCCAGGGCTTACAGGTGGTGCGTGTTAAAGGCGGCGACCCGTTTGTTTTTGGCCGCGGCGGCGAGGAGTTGTTGGTGTTGCGCAAGGCCGGTATTGAGGCGGAAGTGGTGCCCGGCATCACCGCCGCCTCCGGTGCTAGCACCTACGCGGGTATTCCTTTAACCCATCGCGGCCTGGCCCAGGGCTGCACGCTGATTACCGCACAGGGTGAGACCGACACCGCCATCAATTGGGCGGCGCTGGTAGGTCTTAACCACACCCTAGTGTTTTACATGGGCCTGAGCCGCGCCCAGTGGATTGCCGATGAACTGCAGGCTGCCGGCATGGGGGCGAATAAACCTGTGGCCGTGATTGAAAATGGCTGCCGATCAAACCAGCGGGTGGTGATAACCGAGCTTGCCGATTTGGCGGCCAGCGTTGCCAGCCACGCCCTGCAATCGCCTTCTTTAATTGTTGTGGGTGAGGTGGTGCGCTTGGCGCAACAACTGCAAACCCCAGCGCACGATTTTGTAACCACCTGCCAACGTCTGTCGGCTTAACCAGAGGCTTTATCATGAACAAATACAAAATACTGGTGGTCGGCAACGGCATGGTCGGCCACAAATTAATTGAAAATTTAGTCCAACACCCGGACGCCCAATCCTATGAAGTGGTTACCTTCGCCGAAGAGCCGCGCCTAGCTTACGACCGAGTGCAATTGTCCAAATATTTCTCCGGCGCTACGGCGGAGGATTTAATGCTCACCTCGGAGGATTATTATCAATCCAACGGTGTGCGTTATAAATTAAATGACAAGGTAGTCGCCATCGATGCGGCCAATAACTGCGTGACCACCGCCAGTGGCCACAGCGAGCCCTACCACGCGCTGGTATTGGCCACAGGCTCTTACCCGTTTGTGCCGCCGCTGCCCGGTAAAGATCAGCCCCATTGTTTGGTGTACCGCACCATTGAAGACTTAGAAGCCATTACCGCCTCGGCCAAAGTGAGCAACGTGGGCGTGGTAGTGGGCGGTGGCCTGTTGGGTTTGGAAGCGGCTAAGGCGCTAAAAGATTTGGGCCTTGAAACCCATGTGGTGGAATTTGCGCCGCGCTTGATGGCCGTGCAATTGGATGAGGCAGGCGGCAGTTTGCTGCGCCGGAAAATCGAAGCGCTGAATGTAAAAGTGCATACCGAAAAAAATACCAAAGAAATTGTCGCCGGGGAAACCTGCCGCTACCGCATGAATTTTGCCGACGGCTCCTTTTTAGAAACCGACATGATTTTATTCTCCGCCGGTATTCGCCCGCAGGATGAATTAGCGCGCGCAAGCGGTATTAAAATTGGTGAGCGCGGCGGCATTGTGGTGAACAACAAGTGCCAAACCTCGGTGGAGAATATTTATGCCATCGGCGAGTGCGCCCTGTGGGATAACAAAATATTTGGTTTGGTGGCGCCCGGTTATCAAATGGCAAAAGTCGCTGCCAGCCAATTAACCGGCGGCAGCGATGAATTTGTGGGTGCCGATATGAGCACCAAATTAAAATTGTTGGGTGTGGATGTAGCCAGCATCGGCGATGCCCACGGTCGCACGCCAGGCTGTATTTCTTACGTGTTTCAAGATGGCGTAAAAGAAGTATACAAACGCTTAATTGTTTCGGCCGATGGCAAAAAATTACTCGGCGCCGTACTGGTGGGCGAGGTGGAAGCCTATGGCACCTTATTGCAAATTTGCCTTAATCAAATGGATTTACCGGAAGACCCCGCGGCCTTAATTGTGCCGTCTGTGGATGGCGCCGCCGCAACTGGAATGGGCGTGGATGCGCTGCCTGAAAGCGCGGTTATTTGCTCCTGCCACGATGTGAGCAAAGGCACTATTTGCGCTGCCGTGCAAGCAGGTGCCTGCACCATTGGTGATATTAAAAGCTGTACTAAAGCGGGCACCGGCTGCGGCGGTTGTGTGGCGCTGGCCACTCAAGTGATGAACAGCGAATTAACTAAATTAGGCGTAGAGGTAAATACCGATTTATGCGAACACTTTGCCTATACCCGCCAGGAACTGTATCACTTGGTGCGGGTAGGTAAAATCACTACCTTTGAAGAATTAGTAGAAAAACACGGCAAAGGCCTGGGCTGTGATATTTGTAAACCCACGGCGGCGTCTA
>DAOQGS010000328.1:0-4629 GCA_035338675.1 Cellvibrionaceae bacterium | reverse complement strand
GGTAATTACAGCGGATGAACTTTTTTATGCAAATAACGCGAGCTGTGCAATAAATATTTCCAGCTGCCTAAATCGGCCATAGGGGTAAATAATTTTTGCACTATGGTTTTAGAACTTTTAGTGGCGCCCATGGCAAACATCAGGCCGTTATCCTGCTGCAATACCAGGCTCATCCACACACCTAACCCCAGGCCATCAAGCTTCGCCAGCACCACTAAATCCAGTGGGTTAGAGGCATCAATGCGCTCACCGCGGCAATTTAATTGCACGTAATCAAGGCCGATTAAACCCAATAGTTCGCCATTTATTTTTACCCGCCAAAGCCGATTTAATGGCGAGGTTAAATTGCCGGAAAAATCATAGCGCCAGCGCAAATAGGCTTCGTCCTGCCAGGCGATACTTTTACCCAATTGGGTTTGGCGAAATTGAATAATATCGGCCAATTCGTTTTCAGTTGCTGGCGCGAAGGCTTCATACAGCTCGGTGGGAGTAATACGTAGGCTGCGGGCGATTATTGTGGTTATTTTTTCCAGCGTCAGCGCCATAACTATGCCGCTAAATGCCCGTGCTCGCGCAGGATTTTGAGAATATCGTCAACGGTTTTCATCTGCTCAAGCTGGGGTTGGGTTAATAAAATACCAAATCGATCGTCAAATTCTGCCATCAGGCTTAACACGCCCATGGAATCCCAACCGCGCACATTGTGTTTTTGTGTGCTGGGTGTGAGGTTATTGGGGCACTCGAAAATTTCCGCAATCAGTGCCAGTGCTTCTGCTTGGTTCATAGCTTCAACCTTAAAGTTATTGGGCGCTACAGGCTTATTGGGCGCTATAGCCGCCATCGATAATTAATTCTGTGCCGGTGATCCAGGTGTTCTGGGGCGATAACAAAAACAGCGCCGCCCGCGCCACCTGCTCAGGGCTGCCGGGGCCTAAGGGGTGTTTGGCGATAATCGCCTCCAACGCCTGTGCTGAAAGCTTAGCGTTTTCCAGCGTCATTGCCGTGGCCACAAAACCCGGCGCCAGGCTGTTTACGCGAATGCTACGGGGCGCTAATTCAACCGCCAGGGCGCGGGCAGCCGCGCTGATCGCCGCTTTACTGGCGCAATAGGCGGACTGGCCGGGTGCCCCCAGGTTGGCATATACGGAACTGATGAATAATAAGCTAGCGGCGCCTGGCATGTGGTGACGCAGGCTCGCTATGCGGGCAATTTCTAGGGCGGCGGCATAATTAATTTGCAATTGTAGGGCGCTTGGGGCGGGCTTCATGAGTTTGAGGGGGCGGGTATCCACTGCACCGGCACAGTGGCAAAAGCCGTACAGGTTTTCCGGCAACCAGGGGTTTAGCTGCGCTTCAAGCTCGCTGCTACTGGATAAATCCAGGCTCAAGCACTGATGCTGCCCCGGCAACTGCGCCGCCAATTGCTCCAACTGAGCCAAGTTGCGACCGGTGAGCCAGAGGCTCGCCCCGGCCTCGGCAAGGCCTTGCGCGATGGCCGCCCCAAGGCCTGAGGTGGCGCCGGTTAACAGGATTGAGCAGCCACTAAATTCCTGATTATTCATGGGCCAACCCCAACCAGTGGCCGGGCTAGCTCAGAATGCAGCAAGGGTGCGGCGGCCGGTAATTCCAGCAGGGCAGAACCCCAAGAAAGCCCTACCCCATAGCCCAGCAACATAACCTTGATGGGGTCATCCCGCTGTTGCTTGAGCGCTTGGGTTAGGGTTAAAGGTACTGAAGCGCCGCCGGTGTTGCCGAAGTCTTCCAGAATAATGGGCGTGCGTGCTTCAGGCAGGCCACATTTTTTGGCTAGGTGTTTCATCATAAATTGGTTGGATTGGTGGAAGATGTAGTGATCCACTTGCTCAACCCCCAGGCCCGCCTGGGCCAGGGTATCCATAATCAGGCCCGGCACCCGCTCCAGGGTGAAATTAAACAGGCCCGCGCCGTTCATGCTTACGCAGTAATCCCGAGGGTTATCGCTGTGACGGGTGCGAAAGCCGCCAGCGGGAATGATTAACTGGTCAAACCCCCGGCCATCACTCTGCAAGTTAAAGTACCAAGGGGCGGCGCCGGGGCTGAATTCCAAGGCCGTTGTGGTGCCTGCATCGCCAAATAACAGGCTGGTGCCGCGATCTTCCTGGCTGGTAAAGAGGCTCGGGGTATCACCCTGGCACAGCAGCACGCGCTTGTGGCCGAAGTTCAACAGCATGGCCGCAAGCTGCAAGCCATAGGGGAAGCCGGAGCAACCAAGCCCTACATCAAATGCCGCGCAGTGGGTGGCCAGGCCTAAATCCCGGTGCAAGAGGCTGGCGGTGGAGGGCAGGAAATAATCCGGGCTCTGGGTCACCAAAATTAGGGCATCGATGGATTCGACGGGCCATTTAAGCTTATCCAGCAATTGCCGGGCGGAGGCTAAACAAAGGTCGCTGGTGCAGATGCTACCGTCGGAGACATAGCGGTAGCGAATACCCGCCAATTGCACTGTTTTGCGCACCTCTGCCGCCGGGAAATCCCCCTCAAGGGCGAGGTTATCGATGCGCAGGCTGGGTACAGCGGAGGCCACACCCGCGATGGCGCAGTTGGGAATCTGACTTTGCGACATAAAAATACCTCTTTAAGCATCATGCACTTTTTATTAATTAAGGCGCCGGACTAACCAGGTGCGAGCGGGCACCTCCACCCAGCGCTGCAGCCCCCAGGCAAGTAAACCACACAGGCAGAGCAGGCCCGCAAGGGCAGCAAGCTCTTGGGCTAGCCCCAAGTTGGCCCCCAGGCCCCTGCCGGTAAACCACAGGCTCAACTGCCGGAGCGTATCCAACACAACCCAATGCACCAGGTAAAGGGCAAAGGAAATCCGCCCCAGCCAATGGCTAAAGGCATTATGAAATAGCCAGCTCGGCCGGGTTTGATTGCGGGCAGCGGCCAGTACCAAACAGAAAAACACCGGCATCAACGCGGTGGCGGGCAGAGGCAGGGCAAGGGCCAAAAGAGTTGAGCCAAATATCGGCAGCAGCGCAGCGCCGCTGATGATCGGCAGCAGGCTCTGCCGATAACACCGCCAGGCCACCCCCCCTAAGGCAGCCCCTGCTCCGGCCCGTACAATCTGCGGCCAGCCCGCAAAGGTTATCCCTAGGTCGCCAAAATAGGCCTCTATAGCCAACAGGCAACCAAGGCTTAGGGCCACCACAACAATACAGGTGCGAATAGTCGCGAAGGCTAGGGCATGGATCAACCAGGGCAGCCAGAGGTAGGTGATAAATTCCGCACTTAACGACCAGGCGGGCACATTCCAAAACGCCCCCCAGTGCAGGGTTTGCAGCATCACCAGGTTGCTAAACAAACTCAGGAGGGACTGCTCGGCGGTAAAGGGTGGCGCCCAGTGGCTATGCACGCTCGGGGTATTCAGCCAAACAGCCAAGGCGGCAAACTCCAGCGCCAGCACTATGCCAAGCGTAAATAGGTGTAACGGATAAATGCGGGCAAAGCGCGCCAGCAAAAACCGGCGGTAATCAGGTGCAGTTACACCCTCGCTAAAGGAGTAGTAGACATAGGCCAGCACAAAACCGCTGAGCATAAAAAACAGGTCCACGCACAGGTAGGCGTTTACCAGGATGCGGGAGGGCAACCAGCGCACTATGTCGTCGGTAAACACCAGGCAGTAGTGGTGCAGCACCACCAAAACCGCCGCCACGCCCCGCAAACTGGTTAGAGCCGTCAGCTCCCGCGTATCTTTTTGCATACATCTCTACATCAAGCGGGTGAAGGGTGGCAGCATGGGTTGCGGTGCTGGGTTAGAGGCGCTCAATCAGGGTGGCAATACCCTGGCCCATGCCGATACACATGGTGGCTATACCTCGGCTGCCGCCCTGCTTGGCCAACACGCTGATCAGGGTGCCGGTAATACGGGTGCCGGAGCAGCCAAACGGGTGGCCAAGGGCAATAGCGCCGCCAAACAGGTTCACCTTTTTGTCCATCACTGCAAGCAGGTTGAGGTTTTTAAGCACCGCCAGCGCCTGGGCCGCAAAGGCTTCGTTCAGCTCAATGGCGTCGATGGCGTCCATCTTCAGGCCGTGAGCCTGCAGTAATTTTTGGCAAGCGGGCACAGGGCCAAAGCCCATAATGGACGGATCAACCCCCACCAGGCTCCAGCCCACCACCTTGGCCACTGGCGTTAAGCCTAGGGCAGCAGCTTTCTCAGCGGACATAACCAACATACCGGAAGCCCCATCGGTTACTTGTGAGGAGCTACCGGCAGTAATACTGCCACCGTTGGGGTTGAACACAGGTTTAAGTGCGGCCAGAGCCTCAAGGGTGGTATCGGCGCGAATGGTTTCGTCTTCGGTTACCAATACCGGCCCACCGGCCTCGTTATGGCCCGGCGTAGGCACAATCTCCCGGCCGAAGCTGCCTTCGGCGCGGGCCTTAGCCGCCAATTGATGGGAGCGCAGGGAGAAGGCATCCTGCTGTTCCCGGCTGATGCCGTGTAACAGAGATAGGTACTCAGCAGTAACCCCCATGGAGCCTGCCGCCTTGGCAACCGACAGCCCCATTAAAGGATTGGGGTCGATGGCTTGGTTCATGTCGATGTGACCCATATGCTCCACGCCGCCCACCAGGTACACATCCCCT
>DAOQGS010000327.1:0-4633 GCA_035338675.1 Cellvibrionaceae bacterium | reverse complement strand
CCTCCGTGCGCGTACTTAAATCCTGGGTGCCAGCGGAAATTTGTTGGCTGCTGGTGGCGATGGTTTCACTGGCGAGAATAATTTCGCTCATGGTGTGGGTGAGGCTGTCGAGGGTTTTGTTCACATCGCGTTTGACCAGGGCAAATTCACCGCTGTAATCACTGCTGATGCGCTGGGTTAAATCCCCCAGGGCCATAGCGCCAATCACGCGAATAATTTCGTCGGTGGCGTGTTTGGTGGTGGTGATAATTTGATTTAACCCCTGGGCGACATTTAAGAAAAAGCCGCTTTTACCCTGCAGATTTAACAGGGCGCTAAAGTCGCCTTTAGAGGCGGTTTGAATGACCTGATTAATTTCTTTTTCGATGGCGATTTCGGCGCTGCGGTCTCGCCATTCGATTACCGTACCTAATTGCTGTTGTTGGTTATCGGTAATGGGGCTTGCGGTAATGACAAAATGTTTATCGCCTATGGCGTTGTCAATTTGCACAGTCTGCAGATTATTTTTTAACGCCGCTGCCTGTAATTGCCGGTGCGGGTGCACATAATCGCTGGATTTACCCATAATTGCCGCCGCATTAAAGTGCGGAATCTGGCTGGCAATAGCCCTTTGCGACGCGGTTAAAAGCGTTTGCATGGCGCGGTTGGCGTAAATAATTAGCTGCTGTTCATCCAAAATAAGTGTGCTGGTGGAGGAGGCATCCAGCGCCTGGCGAATACGGGCATTTTCCTGGGCAATTTTGGTTTCCTGGGCGTGTTTGGCTAATTCTTCGGTGCGGTCAATCCATTCCACCACACAGCCTAAATATTCCCCTTGGGGGCCGCGAATGGGGGTAACGGCTGTATCCAATGTGAAATGGCCTAAATGCCAACGATTTTTTTGTGTTTGGCTTTGCTGCTGTGTATTGGCAAGGTTTGGCAAGTGCGCGAAGCGGTTTAGCTCAATGCCGTTTAGGTGCCCGGCTTTTACGCTGCCCACCTCTGTGCGCAAGGCGCCATCCATGTGTTGCATTAAGTGTTCAAGAGCCTGATTGGTGTAGACAATTTTATGGTGGGTATCGGCGATCATGGCGGCGGTGGCGCACACGTCTATGGCCTGTTTAATGATGAGGGTTTGGGTAGCTTGGTGGCGCGCCTCCTGCGCAGCCTGTTCAGCCTCCTGGGCTTTCTGCGCGATGATTACGGCCTGGCGGGCCTGTTCTTTGCGGGCGGAGTCTATAGCCTCGACGGTGCTATTAACGCCCTGGGCCAATAAACCCAAATCACCGGGAAATACCTCTGTTATGGCGTTGACTGTTTCCCCTCTCACTAATTGCTGCAAATGCAGATTGACCAATTGAATTACCCGCCCGGTATCCAGTACTAGTTTATCCACACTGCGGCAGGTTTTGCCGATTTCATCCTGATCGCGATTATTTAAACTCAGGCGGAAATTACCCTCTTTTTGCACTCGGCTGATGATGTGTTCCATGCTGGTAATGGGCTGGCTGACCATCCGCGCGCTAAACAGCGCCAGTACCGCCACCGCTGCTAATAAAATAACGCCAATAATGAGCGTCAGGGTGCGCAGGCTATACACGGATTTTAACGCTTCGGCTTGGTCAATTTCGGCGGCAATGACCCAGCTGAAATCGGCTATTTTTAGCGGCGCAAAGGCCGATAAAACCGGATTGCCGTTGTAGTCAATTAAAAGCTCTGCGCTCGTTTGCCCGCTTAAGGCTTTTTTAATCGCCTCGGTTTTAACACTGCCGGTTTCCGGTGCGGCGAAAGATGCACTCACGCTGTGGTGGGTGGGGTCTAAAAATGAATCCGAGCGCATTAAATAATCCGGCCCCACTAAATAGGTTTCGCCGGTTTTACCCATGCCGGAGCGCTCTTGCATAATGGCGTTAATCGGCTCAATAGGCACCTGCACAATTAACGTGCCGAGGGCTTTGCCTTGGATATAAATCGGTGTGGCTAAAAACGCCGCCGGTGCTTCATAGGATGGTATATAGGGGGCAAAATCCGTGAGGCTAGTTTTGCCTTGCGGCAGAGTTTTGGCTTGGCCAAAGGCCCGCGCCAAATCGGTTTTGGCCCAGCTGCCGGTGGTTAAATTGGTGGCAAAATCCAATTCTTTAAATACGGTGTACACCACATTGCCGCTGGCGTTATCGACGATAAAAATATCGTAATACCCAAAGGCTTCTAATTCATGGCGCAATTTCGGGTGCAGTTTAGCGTGGGTGCGGTTGTAGGGAGTTTCATCTGCGCCGCTGTTGAGCAGATGTTTTGAGCCTAAAGGGTTTGCATTATTGGCGATGTATTCCGTTTGCAGCCACAGGCCCGCCGGGGAGAGGGCGGCTAAAATCGGCTGAGTGGCAATGGCTTTTTGGCTGCGTTTTTGATATTCAGCGGCGAATTGGCTTTGGTAATAGGCGGCAAGCCCTGAGCTATTGGGTGGGGTCCCTGAATTTAGGCTGTTAAAACCTTGCGTTAATTCCACAAGGGCGATTTGTACATCTTCGCTGAGGGCCATACTGGTAATTTGGCCGCGCAACTGATCAAAGTGGCGATTAATCGCGGCGGTTTTTAAATCCCGCACGGCAATTAACGCCTCGGTGGCGGAGTGACTTAATTCTTGTTTCGCGGTGCTGTAACTTAAAAGCCCCAAAATAAGGATAGGGAGCAGCGCAACTCCCATTAGCATCAACATTTGTTTGCGCACAATGGGTAAATCGCGAAACCATTTCATCCTGTCGCCCTAATAAATCGCCTGAAGGTGAATTAAGCCTAGACGAAGATTTTTTTAGGCGGCGGCGAATTCAACAATTTATTTGTGCCTATTGTTGGTGCATTATCGAGGGAAAGACGCTGCACTGAACGCAGTGCTAATCCACTAATACACCTTTCTCCCCTTCCACTCGCGCCACCACCACAGCGCAGCAACTATCGCTAAAAACATTTACCGCCGTGCGCATCATATCCAGAATGCGGTCGGTCACCATTAGTAAGGCAATAGCTTCTATGGGTAGGCCCAGGCTGCCTAAAATTACGCTAATCGCCACTAAACTGGCAGCGGGAATACCTGCAATACCAAACGAAGTTAAAAGTGCCATTAATACCACCATCACCTGCTGGCTGTGGGTTAAATCAACGCCGTAGGCTTGGGCAATAAAAATCACCGCCACACATTCATATAAGGCGGTGCCGTCCATATTTAAAGAGGCGCCCAGCGGTAAAACAAACGAGGTGGTTTTGTGGGAAACCTTGGCGTTCTCTTCCAAACATTTAATATTCACCGGCAGTGACGCATTGGAGCTGGCGGTGGAAAACGCCGTGAGCATAGCGGGGAACATAGCCTTGTAGTGTTTTAACGGATTGACCCGGCCAAACACTTTTAAATACAGCGCCAAAGTGCCAAAACAATGCAGTATTAAACCTGCGGCCACGGTAATAAAAAACACGCCCATCACAGAAAGGCTTTTTAAACCGGTATTCATAACAGTTTGGGTGATAAGGCCGTATACACCGATGGGGGCGAATTTCATCACGAATAGGGTCATGCGCATCATGGTGTCGTTCAGGCCGCGCCAAAAACTTAATTGGGCGCTGCGCCCAGGCTCCGCCGACTGCAATAAAAAATAACCAAATAATAGGGAAAACATAATGACCCCCAGCATTTGGCCATCATCGGAGGCGGCGGCCACTATGTTGCTGGGAATCATGCGCAAAAATACGCCGGCTAGATCGCCGCCGTCCCGCTCGGCCACTTTGGCCACCTGGGCGGCCACCTGCTGGGTGTCCACCAGGTTTAATAAATCGCTGGCGGGTTTGCCGTTGTGAGTACCGGGGCTAAACAGGTTCACCATTAACAAACCCACCAACACGGCGCTGGCGGTAAAGCCGATAAACGTGGCGGCGGTAAGCCAACCCATGCGGCCTAGGCGGTTGCTGCCAATGCCTGCAACGCCGCAGATCACCGAGGAAATCACCAGCGGAATCACCAGCATTTTTAAGCCCTGTAAAAATGCCGCGCCGAAAAATCCCAACAGGCTGTACAGCGACACGCCGAGTACCTGGCTGTCTTTGGGCAGCAGCAGGCCGGTGATAAATGCCAAGCCGATGGCGATGAGAATTTGCCAATGTAGTTTCATGGGGGAACCTGGGTGGGTGTGATGGGGGGCGTGAAATTAGCCTGGCAAAGCCTGTGCCGCAGCTGTGTTTTGGCCGCCTGAGCGGGGGTTTTGACTACCGGTGCTATGCTTGCTTGGCGGCCTGGCTGCAGGCGATTAAGGCGGGAACTGTTTCATTAACCGCGCGAAAAATTCGGGTATCATGCCCGGCCAACAATAATAGCTTCGGGAGTTTGTCGTGGAGAGTAACATTTTAATCGCAGGCGGCTGGTTAATGGTGCCGATTATCCTGTGTTCTGTTGCTGTGGTAGCCATTACGGTGGAGCGGTTTTGGACCCTCAACCCCAAACCCCAAACCCCTAAAGGTAGTTTGTAATGAAGGGAGATGATGTTGGCTACCAGTACAAACTAATTGAGGATCCGCAGGATGAAAGACTCAAAGTACAGGCCAGAGAAGACTGGCAATTAATGGTAGATCAAAGAGCGTCAAAAATCGCAAAACATAGACATCTTCTAAG
>DAOQGS010000326.1:0-4658 GCA_035338675.1 Cellvibrionaceae bacterium | reverse complement strand
AAAACTTGCCAGCCTGACCAGTTCCGTAACTGAATATGAAAACCATGCCCGCGCTGCAGCGGCTAAAGGCGATCAAGCCTTAGCATTGGATTGCGCCAAAAAAGTCGCTGAATTGCGCGCACAGGTAGAAGCCGAGCAACAATTGGTAAGTCAATTTACACAATCGGAATCAACCCTGCGCAAAAACATCAGCCAAGCTAAAAACAATTTAGCGCGTATGGAGCAGCAGGTTGATATGGTAAAGGCCACTGAGTCTGTACAAAAAGCCCAGGTTTCGGTTTCCTCTCGCCACCTAGGCGCTAACAATAAGATGAAAACTGCCACCGAATCCTTAGCGCGCATTCAGGAAAAACAAAAATTGCGCCAGGCGGAATTTGAAGCAGCTGCGGAATTAGCCTCCGATGAAAGCGGCGATGACTTACAAAAACGCCTGCGCGACGCGGGTATCAGCGGGCCATCAACATCTGCTGATGATGAGCTAGCGCGGATTTTAGGTAAACAGTAACCTTTAAATGGGCGGTTACCTCTGTGTAACTGCCCATTTAAAACACAAGCTTAATCGTGAATCAATAACCCGCCACTGCAGTTAAACAAGGCTTGCTGTGCGGGTTTTTCTATTACGCTCGCTCAATAATTTAACGGAGACCTGCTGTATGTTTGGCTCATTGTTTGGAAAAAAAGACTCACATCCCAGCCTACCCAAGGCTCCTGAAGTACTCGGCCTATTTTTAGGCGGTAGCGTTAAAATTGATCCGTTGAAATTGCGCTTAGTGGAGCCTGATCTAATTATTGAAGGCGCTGCCAGCGATCAAATTATCCAGGCCGTAGGCGTAATTGATTTAGACCCTCAGACCCAAATTTTGCGTTTTTATACCGACGACGACGGATTTATTCAGGTATTACAAAGTGGCGGCAAGGGCGATGAATATGTTGCCGATGTAAAGCTGTGGTACTTCTATGAAACCCGCTCCGTAGGCAATGACTGGGAACAGGTGCTTAAACACAATATCAGCCTGCCCGAGTATAGCCTTGATGGCCATACCTTCACCCGCAGTTGGCAGGCGGCCGGTAGCGATAACCCACCTGTTGCTATGACGGAAAAAACCTATCATCTGGAGGGCTCGGTATCGGAAACCGACCAATTTTTGATGCTGTACGAGCGACAAGCCAATGAAAATCTTGCAGAATACTTAACCCTTGCCGGTGAAGAATCCCTGTGCGCAGGCACCTTTGAGCGCAACCTAGTGATTTGCACAGGGTTTGATTTAAGTGCGGCGGACTTCACTGCCAATTAAATGCAACGCCCCAGGGAATAATTCTTTTTGCCCTGGTCGGCAGCTGTTTGTGCTATCGCTTAACGCCAGTTATTAACCCGGCATTTGCCGCCAGGTCAATAACTGGCTGTTAAATTTTTTGGAGTCTTATGGACGCACAAGAAGTTACAAAAATACTTGATGAATATTATGAGGAGCTCACTGGCATATTGGGGAGATTCACTAAAACCCGAGATGGTATTCATATTGATCAGAAAGATGGCTATCGGTTAAGAGAAATAGCAAATGAGCTGGTAGACTTTGTTGCAGACCATATCCCAAATTCCAAACACCATGCTGCGTTAATCGCTAACTATTACAACCAGGGAATTAGCAATTGGCTTAGTAGTTCTTCCTATGCCAGCGTTGAAGAAATACGAGGTTCTGTTAAGTCTCTAAAGATTAGAATCGAAAGAAACCCAAAGATCTTCGAGGAAGAAAGTGGTGAAATCGTAGTTGACAAGGGTGAGAAGATTAAGTTTGACGGTATTGAGACAATTGCAAACAGATTTCATGCTGTTGTTATGCAGTTACGACAACGATACGACTCAAGAACAACGATTGACGTAAATGATGAATATGATGTCCAAGACCTGTTTCACAGCTTACTAAGGTTGTTCTTTAATGATATTCGAGCTGAAGAATGGAATCCAAGCTATGCAGGCGGGTCATCAAAAAGCGATTTCCTGTTGCCCGAAATAGGTACGGTTGTGGAAATAAAGAAAACACGTAAATCTATGACAACCAAACAATTAGGAGAACAGCTCATAGTTGACATAGCAAAATATAAAAAGCATCCTCAGTGTGCACGACTGATATGTTTTATATATGATCCGGAAGGAAGAGTTAATAATCCAAGAGGCATAGAGAACGATTTAAGTAACTGTGACAGTGATCTCGATGTTAGAACAATCATCGTGCCCAAGCATATATAAATTTAACAAAACGCTGCTCGATACTTGCCTATATTGAGCTACGGCAAGCCCCATAGCGCGGCGTTAAGCGGCAACATCAAAACAAGCCCAACAATCAAAGAGACTCTATATGGAATTCTTTCACACCTCACTGCAAGGCCTGGTGAATTTTGCCAGTTACTTTTTTGCCAGCATCACGCTGCTCATTATCTTTAGTTTTGTTTACGTTGCCATCACACCCCACGACGAGTGGAAGTTAGTCAAACAGGAGAAAAATATCGCCGCCGCAACCGGTTTAGCCGGAGCGCTTATTGGGTTTGCAATCGCACTGGGCAGTGTTGTGAGTAATTCTGTTCATTTATTAGATTTTGTCCTCTGGGGTGTTATTGCACTCATCGCACAATTAATTGCTTTTGCTCTGGTGCGCTTTGTGTTTATGCCTGAGTTAATTCAGCGTATTAAAGATAATGAAATGTCCGCAGGGGTTATTCTCGGCGCCACTTCCATTGCGGTAGGTGTACTCAACGCCGCCTGCCTGACTTATTAGAGGTGAGTTATGAAAAGGAGCCAATCGATAAACCTTTCGCGCATGCGCAAATTGTCAGGAGTTTTTGCCTTAAAGCCGCTGGCTTTGTGTATGACGGTATTATTTGCCGGCTGTGAGTCCAATGAACAACAGGCCGATATTTTTAAGACCCTGGAAGAGTGTAAAACCACCTACCCCGATCTAAGCGCCCAATGCGAAATGGCATTTAACGAAGCACTTAAAAAGGCCGAGGACACAGCGCCTAAATATAAAACGCTGGATGATTGTATTATTGACTTTGGCCCAGAGCGCTGCACACCGTACAAAAGTGCCGACGGCAATAATTGGTTTATGCCTGCGATGGCTGGGTTTATGCTCGCCCGTGCGCTGGATGATAACCGCAGGTATAACACCGCGCCCATGTTTACCTCCTCCATTAACTCATCCCCCTACTACAACCGCTGGACTACGGTGGATGGCAATTCTTACGGCGATTATCGCAATCGCCAAGTACGCACAAATGCCGATGCATTCCGCCCGCAACCCAGGATAACTAAAACGATTGAACGCGGCGGATTTGGCTCTAAAGCAGCGGCGGCCAGCAGTTGGGGCAGCAGCAGTACAAAATCTTCCTCGCGCTCTAGTTGGGGCGGCTAATGCAGCGTTTCGCCATTGCCCCCAGGCCCAACTGGAAACTCAAAGCCCGTGAATATGGCTTTAATTTTCACACTCTTATGGGGGAGCCCTATTGGCGGGAAGACGCATATTACTCCTTTACACTGGCGCAAATTGAAAACGATATAGAAGCGCCGACAGTTGAATTACATCAAATGTGTTTGCATGCGGTAAGTCAGGTTGTGGCCAGTGAGCGCCTAATGCAGCAATTTTGTATTCCACAGATGCACTGGAATTTAATTGCCGAATCCTGGCGCAAACAGGACCCAAGCCTCTACTCCCGCTTGGATTTAGCCTATACAGGCCAGGGCCCTGCAAAATTACTCGAAAATAACGCAGACACACCCACAAGCCTCTATGAAACCGGTTTTTGGCAGTGGCTTTGGCTGGAAGATCAATTGCAAGCCGGATTATTACCGGCAGGAGCCGATCAATATAATTTACTGCAGGAAAAACTCATCGAGCGTTTTCGACAATTAAAATGTCATTTTCCCGATACACTCTTGCATTTAAGCTGCTGCCAAGATTCCAGCGAGGATCGTGGCACTGTGCAATACTTGGCGGATTGCGCACTCGAGGCGGGTATAGCTAATGAATTTGTCTTTATAGAAGATATAGGCCTTAGCGAACACGGCCCATTTACCGATCTTAATAATGGAGAAATCCGCTGGTTATTTAAACTCTACCCCTGGGAATTTATGCTGCGCGAGGCATTTGCCGAGCACATTGCAAAGAGTAAAACACAATGGTTAGAGCCTCCGTGGAAAGCGTTAGTTTCCAATAAAGCCATTTTACCCCTGTTATGGGAATTGTTTCCCAATCATCCTAATTTATTACCGGCGTATTTTGACTGCGACCCTAGAGCACATTTTAGTGGCAGATATGTTAAAAAACCCATTTTCGCCCGCGAAGGCGCGAATATAAGTATTTGGCAAGGAGACGCCGCCATTTTAGCCTCTGACGGCCCCTATGGTGAGGAAGGTTATATTCTGCAAGGTTATACAGCCTTGCCGGAATTTAATGGCCGCCATGCATTAGTAGGCTCTTGGTTAGTCGATGGCGAAGCCTGCGGGCTTTCCATACGAGAGGACTCATCACCTATTACACAAAACTTCTCCGCCTATTTACCCCACATAATTGCGCCCTAACAGCACATTAAAATACTTAGTAACTACTCAGCACACTTTACTCCTTTCTTCCGCGCGGGCGGCAAATTCAGGAGGATTTAGC